>JAABPY010000081.1 GCA_011391735.1 Sulfuricurvum sp.
ATCATTACCAGTCTCCACAACCCTCTGGGGATAGTCCCCAGTCGTTGCTATTCTCTTAGCCGTATCAGAGAGAGAACGAAGAGGCTTAACGATCTGAAGGAGGATACTCCAAACCAAAAAGGCAATGACAATCAATCCAATACCAAGCGCACTGAGAAATAGGGTTTGAAAATGGTACAAAAGGACAAGGGCATCTTTTTTTGGCATCGCATAATGAAGTCTCCAACCCTCTAAAACTCCCCCAAGGAGAATAGTGTTTGAAAGATAGTCATCGGGTTCGAAGATGGGGAAAGGGTTGTTATACACATTGGTGAGTGACACAGGGGGAGTTAACCATCGGTGTAAGTGTTGGTCACTTTTTAAATGGGAGCTAAAATTTGTTAGCGGATACGACATCACTAAATAGCCCAAAATGTCTTGAGTATAAAAAGTTCCATAGATGGGGGCAAAGAAATAGAGTCTCTCTCCCCTAAAAAGAGAAGATTTCCCCTTCCCAATCGCTTTTTTAAGGGAGTTTATTTCAGTAAAATGGGTGTTTATTTGGTTCAAATTCGAGGCAGCGGGGATAGATCCATCAGGGGAAACGGTCAATAAGGTGATTGATTCCCCTAAATCATCCGATTTTTGTTCCAATATGGTCGTGATACGCCGATCCATATCCCCCGTCACCATATCGTTCATCACTTCTAATCGTGACAAAAAGAGGAGCTCCTTATTCAAGGCACTTAGATGTTGGTTAAGATCATTCGCCACACCAATAGAGTGGACATAGAGAAGATCCTGCTCTTTTTTGAGCATCAATTTTGACTCATAACCCCATACGTAGAAGAGTAAAATAATAATAACGACGGCAATCCCCCCAAAGAGGGCAAGAAAAAGTTTCATAACGATTGGTAAAGCATCCCATCGGTATTTCATACGATACCCTTACAGTCGCTTTGACAACAGCCGATTCAACCCATCTGCAAACTCTCGCACCGTTTTAGGGGTGATTGCCCCAGGTCCCCCAGTAATCTCCCCAGCATTGCGTAAATCTTCCATAAGATTGCGCATTGCGAGAAGATGTTTGATATTGTTCTCATCGTAAATCGTCCCACGAGGATCAAGGGCAATCGCCCCAAGTGTGACGATGCGATCCGCAAGGGGAATATCCGCAGTAATGACCAAATCAGTAGCCTCACAAAGTTCAGCGATACGGTGATCCGCCTCATCAGGACCTTGAGCAACCACTTCCATAGAAATATAGTGAACGTTGGGGATGGAGATGTTTTTATTAGCGACAAAAAGGGTGATTATTTTTCGTTTGTGTACTGCACGAAGCAGTACCTCTTTGAGAGCATTGGGGAACGCATCGGCATCGACGAGAATTTTCATCACGAACTTATCTACCACGCCCTCGACTATCTTCACGTCGTTGGCTGTTGCTACGCCCTTCACTACGATTGGAATCACGACGGCTGGAACTATCACGTTTTTGCCCTTGGGGTTTGCCGCTTGGAGAGTGACCACCGCCACTGTTACCACGACCCCCTCCGCCGCCACGCCCTTGGACGATTGGCATTGCCATAATAGAAGGATCAGGTTCGAAGCCAGCGATAATATCTCGATCAAGCTTGCGGTTAATCAAACGTTCAATCCCCTTGAGATAATCATATTCATCGACACACACAAGAGAGATAGCCTCCCCCTCATTGCCTGCACGTCCTGTACGCCCAATACGATGAACGTAATCTTCGGCAATATTCGGAAGTTCAAGATTGACCACATGAGGAAGCTGATCGATGTCCAAACCACGTGCGGCGATGTCGGTTGCAACAAGGATTTTAACCACCCCTGCTTTGAAATCCGCCAACGCTTTCGTACGCGCTGCTTGGCTTTTATTACCATGAATTGCCGCCGACGTTACCCCAATTTTTTGGAGATAATCGGAGAGTTTGTTCGCTTGGTGTTTCGTGCGAGTAAAGACGAGCACTTGCTCCCAATTGTTCTCTTTGACCAAATGACCAAAAAGGGCACTTTTACGAGCACAGTCGACGAGAATAACCCGTTGTGTGACCAGTTCACTAGAGGTATTACGACGTGCCACTTCAACGATGGCAGGATTGCGTAAAATCGACTCACACAATGTTTTGATCTCATCCGAATACGTTGCCGAGAAAAGAAGATTTTGGCGTTTTTGAGGTAATACCGAGATAACACGGCGAATATCTTTGATAAACCCCATATCCAACATACGATCCGCTTCATCGAGAATTAACATCTCAACATTGCGTAAATCAATCGTCCCTTGAGACAAATGATCCAGTAAGCGTCCTGGAGTTGCGATAACAATATCAACCCCTTGACGCAATGCCGCCACTTGAGGCTGTAGACCAACCCCACCGAAAATGATAGCACTTTTAAATTTAAGATATTTGCCGTAAGTCTTGACACTCTCCCCTACTTGCGCTGCAAGTTCACGTGTTGGAGTCAAGATCAAAACACGTACATGCCGTGGTGCTTTGGGGTTGTGTACTTTGCGAGAAAGAATTTCCAACATAGGGAGGGTAAATCCAGCGGTTTTACCTGTACCCGTTTGAGCACCTGCGAGCATATCACGCCCTTCTAGAATGAACGGAATAGCTTGCGCTTGGACAGGAGTCGGGGTAGTGTAACCCTCATCAGCAACCGCTTTTAAAAGTGGTTCGGAGAGTTTTAAATCAGTAAATAACATACAGTAAATTCCTTTGGGTGTTAAAGCAGACAAAATTTGCGAGAAAATAAGTGCGCATAGTGAGCGGCTCACGGATTACTCCGTTTTAATAGTCGCATTATAGCGAGTTTTCTATATTCTTGCGCAGCTAACTCAAAAAGAAAAAAGTCATAGTGGTTTATCTCCATAAAGAAACAACAAATACACAACTATTTCAGTGCTAAGATTAAAAAAAGAGCATAGATAAGAGCACTTGTGATTATAAAAAAACAATGGATTGAAAAAGGGGAAGGGTGATTGTGAATAAAGAAGAATTCTAAGGCCAGGCGGCGACCTACGTTTC
>JAABPY010000082.1 GCA_011391735.1 Sulfuricurvum sp.
AGTAAAATTGATAGATTCGCACTTGGATAACTATAATAAAAGATGATATTTCAGCCTCTATTTTTTTTCATTACGCCTCCAATGGAAAGAGCTTTGATGTCACCTCACGATACGATTATGAATCCAGTTTCAGTGCCTATTCTGCGTGTAGTGAAATGCAACGTTCTTATTTGCCAGCAGTACAAGAGCTCGTGAATAAAATCGTAACCAATCCTCAATTTCCAGAACTACTCAAATCGTAAGACATGGGGAGAAGAGCTCTCCCCAATATTTCGATTCTCACCATCAATATAAAAAGGATCACTCTTGAAAACTTACCCTTTGAGTGTTTATATTTCAAAGTTTATCAGAGGGCTTTCATGTCCACTTATAGCTTCAGGGATTTTTGGTCTTATGCAAAAAGAACCAAATCCAATTTCTTGGTGGTCATTAATCTCTATAGGGATCGTATTCACGATTTATGACATCATGGATAAAAATTCAATCGTATTAAAAGAAGATAAAGGTGAAAAGAAATGAAACAGTAGTCAAAAAAATACCGATCAAAATTTTAAATCTCTTAAAAATGCGGTGATTATGAGGTTTGAAGGTGGTGGGTCAAGCAGGATTTGAACCTGCGACAACTCCGTTATGAGCGGAGGGCTCTAACCACTGAACTATTGACCCGTTATGAATGTGGAGCGTAATTATAGACACTCTTTCATTAGAGGAAGCTTTTTTTACCAACATTATCGTACATATAACGGAAACGATATGCAATTAAGTTTTCCATAACCGCAAATAGCACCATAAAATTGATAAAACTACTCCCCCCATAACTAAACATCGGCAAAGGTACCCCCACCACAGGTGCTAGTCCCATCGTCATTGCGATATTAACACTCATATAGATGAAGACCAATAAAGACAATCCCCCTGAAACAACTTTTGTATAATAATCACTTGCCCACAAGGAGAGCATTAATAGATGAATTATTAGTGCTGCATAAAAAGAGATGAGGGTAAAAGCACCCAAAAATCCGAACCGTTCGACCACGTAGGCGAAAATAAAGTCACTCGAAGCAATGGGGAGAAATTTCATTTGCGTTTGAGTCGCTTCGTCCTTCTCTTTTCCCAAAAATCCCCCTGAACCAATGGCAATAATCGATTGTTCGACGTGATAGCTTGGCTTATCCCCGACAAAATCATACAGACGTTGCTTTTGGTAATCGTGTAGTTGCGTATATATAAGGGGAAGAGAGACGATGAACGTAACAGCAAGCCCTATCCATATTTTCCAATGAACCCCTACAATAAATAAAATTCCATACCCTAACATTAACAATACGGTTGCTGTTCCCAAATCGGGTTCTTTCGCAATCAGTAAAAAAGGGAATATAATAAAAAAAGAGAGTTTTATAAACGCTTTAAATCCATATCCCTCTCGTGGTGGCGGATTACGATGGACAAGATACGCAAGCATTAAAACAAAAGCAGGTTTGAGAAGCTCAGAGGGCTGGAGGGTAAAATGGATAAACGGTATCTCAATCCACCGCTTTGCCCCCAAACGAGTATCTCCCACAAATTCGACCGCAATTAATAACAAAATACTACTCCAATAAAAAATAGGAATCATCCAAAACATCCGCCGTATGGGTAATAAAAAGAGGGTGATAAACACCCCGACACCAATAGCGACATAGGTTAAATGTTTTTGCCCCAACATGGGATGTATCTCTGTAATCAGCCACCCCGATATAAAAATGATAGGGATAAGGAGTATAAGGGTTACAAAGTCAAAATGTGCTAAAATCCGCCGATCAATATTAAGCAAATTAATCCATTACGTTAAATTTTTTGTTTTCATTACAATTGTATCATAATCATACTCTCAAGGAAATCGATGGAACGCAAAAATATAACTTTTACGGTCGAAGAGCCAATGCGCCTAGACCTCTTTTTGACGCTCAAACTGGGTCAAACGCGTAATCAAATTGCGCAGCTTATCGAACAAAATGCGATTACAGTAGGTTCAAAGCCTTCCGCCAAACCAGGACTTAAGCTCAAAAGTGGTGAAAAGGTGAGCATTGTCTTCCCTGAGGTAAAATCAACTCCTGCCCATATTATCGATTTTGATGTCGAAATTTTATTTGAAGATGATGATATTTTGGTCATTAATAAACCAAGTGGTCTAACTGTCCACCCCGCTCCTAGTGTCAAAGAACCAACTCTTGTCGATTGGCTCAAAACACGTGGCATTGCCCTCTCAACCCTTAGTGGCGAAGAGCGTCATGGGATCGTTCACCGACTGGATCGTGGGACAAGTGGTGTAATGGTCGTTGCCAAAAATAATGAAGCGCACGAAGCCCTCTCATTGCAGCTCCAAGACAAAAGTATGGGACGCTATTATATGGCGGTCATCACCCCAGCGCTCAAAGAGGAAGAGACCCTTATTGATAAACCCATTGGACGAAGTAGCCAAAATCGTCTCAAAATGGCGATTAGCGAAAGTGGAAAAAGTGCCAAAACAATGTTTCGAAAGTTATTACCCTCTCATGATAATAGCTGTGAGCTCATTGTTTGTAAACTTTTCACAGGGCGTACCCACCAAATTCGTGTTCACCTCGAGTCCATCAGTCGTCATATCCTAGGGGATCACCTCTATGGAACCCATACCAAAGATGGCAAACTGGAACATATTTTGCTACACGCCTACACGCTTTATTTAACCCATCCAAAAAGTGGCGAATCCCTCTCATTTAAAGCTCCACTGGATGATGTGATGAATGACTATTTAAACAAACATTTTGAACCGAAGGAAATACATGCAGCAATCAGTCAGATACGCTTTGAGCATCTCTTTAGCGCTTAGCCTTTTTACCGGTTGTGCTCCTCAGCCAACCCCTGCAAGACCTATTACCGTAGATCCTAGCCTCCCAGTCCCCTCTCTTAACGGGTCGTTATCGGATATTACCACGATTGCTTTTGAATGGAAAGCAATCAGTGATCCTCGTGTAAGTGGCTACAGCGTATATCGCTCTGGAGATGG
>JAABPY010000083.1 GCA_011391735.1 Sulfuricurvum sp.
AAGAAGAAAGGCAACACCCACTATAAAAAAATACCATCTAAACTTCTTATATTTCATAAAGACATTATATCTTACTTACAGTAAAGAATTATGCCACGCTAACAGTAATTTCCTCACCCTGTGTATCAAAAATTACCGAGGAACCCTCAACTACTTCACCGCCAAGGATCAAATCGGCAAGACGATCTTCAACGATTTCATACAACGCCCGCTTCAAGGGACGTGCTCCATATACAGGATCAAATCCTGCTTTTGCAATAAACCGTTTCGCACTCTCTGTAAGCGTTAAAGCAATATCACGCTCTACCACTTTTGCGGCAATATCTCTAAAGAAGAGATCGACAATGCTTAGAATTTGAGCCTCTCCTAGAGGATTAAAGACGACCACTTCATCCAAACGGTTTAAAAATTCGGGTTTGAAATGGCGTTTAAGCTCATCGAGTACCATCCCCTCCATCCCCGCTTCCCCATGATGGGTCATAATCTTATCGCTAGCAATATTGGAGGTCAAAATAATGATCGTATTGGTGAAATCAACCACCACCCCTTTGTTATCGGTCAAACGCCCATCATCAAGTACCTGAAGCAAAATATTAAAGACATCCGGATGTGCTTTTTCAATCTCATCAAATAAGATAACACTGTACGGCTTACGGCGTACCGCTTCGGTAAGTTGTCCCCCCTCATCAAATCCAACATACCCTGGAGGTGCCCCGACGAGACGCGATACGGCGTGTTTTTCCATATACTCCGACATATCGATACGGATCATCGATTCACTACTGTCGAACAAAAATTTCGCCAGCGTTTTCGCCGTTTGAGTTTTCCCTACCCCCGTAGGACCTAGGAACAAAAATGATCCAATTGGACGGCTTTTATCGGAAAGCCCTGCTTTGTTTCGCTTGATCGCACGTGCTACGGCATGGGTTGCTTTCTCTTGCCCTACTACATCACGGTTCAGTTCATCCTCGATATGCAAGATTTTCTCTTTCTCCCCTTGGAGCATTTTATTCACCGGAATTTTTGTCCAACGGCTGACAATTCCTGCTATGGAGGCTTCATCCACACTGTTTTTGAGTAACGTCCCCTCCGATTGCATCCCTTTCCACGTCTCTTGCAATGCTTTCTCTTCTTCAAAGAGTTTGGGGATTTGGCCATACTCAATCTCGGCTGCTTTATTAAAGTCTGCCGTTTGTTTCGCACTCTCTGCTTCACGCCGTTTGGACTCAATTTCTGATTTGATTTTAGAAATTTTATCAAATACCCCTTTTTCATGGGCAAACTGCGATTCTAAGGTTCGACGCTCCTCCCCTGCATCTGCCAATTCACGCTCAATCTCTTCAAGACGCTTGGTATTGGCAACCGATTCTTCCATCTTAAGCGCCTCTTTTTCCACTTGTAACTGTGTAATCGTGCGCTTAACCGCCGCTAGTGCATTGGGCTCGGACTCTTTTTGCATCCGTAGTTCCGCTGCTGCTTCATCAATAAGATCAATCGCCTTATCGGGTAGGAAACGATCACTGATGTATCTATCGGAGAGTTTCGCTGCTGCAACCAACGCCGAATCGGTAATCGTAATACTGTGATGCGCTTCTAAACGCTCTTTGAGCCCCCGTAAAATTTGTAACGTTTGGTTAACACTGGGTTCATCGACACTCACAGGTTGAAAACGACGTTGTAACGCAGTATCTTTTTCAAAATACTTGCGATACTCTTTGAGTGTCGTCGCCCCTATTGTGTGCAACTCTCCTCGTGCAAGGGCAGGCTTGAGAATATTGGCGGCATCCATTGACCCCTCAGATGCCCCAGCACCCACGATGGTATGAATTTCATCGATAAAGAGGATAATATTCGCACTTTTTTTTACCTCATCAATCACCGATTTAAGACGATCTTCAAATTCACCCCGATATTTTGCCCCTGCAATGAGTGCGCTCATATCCAAAGCAATAACTTTCTTGTTCTGTAAACTAAGGGGGACTTCTTTATTGATAATCCGTTGAGCCAACCCTTCTACTAAAGCGGTCTTACCCACCCCTGGTTCGCCCAAAAGGATCGGATTGTTTTTCGTTTTACGAATCAAAATTTGCATCATACGGCTAATCTCTTCATCACGACCAATGACGGGAGAAAGTTTCCCCTCACTGGCTAAACGGGTCAAATCAATTCCATATTTTGAGAGGCTCTCTAATGTTTCATCCGCCGTTTGAGATTCAATCTTTTGCCCTGCACGAGATGCTTCAAAATTTTTAGCCAATTCACGTAAGTCACTATACTTACCCAGAATTGATTTATAAGGATCATTTTGAAGATTGGCAACAATATAGGTGTCAATTGCTAAAAATTTATCTCCATTTTTTGCCATCTCACCCATACTCACTTCGAGTGAATGAGCAAAATTACGAGAAAGACGAATACTCTCTTTGGTTACATGAGATGCACTTGGGAGTTTAGCCGCTGCACTTTTGACATCCAGTTCAATTGCCGTCTTGTCAATGCTCATTTTAGTAAGCATCTGATTCAGAGGCGAGTTACTGTTAGCCAACAATGCCCATAAAAAATGGATTGGTTCAACTTCACTATTTTTATTGTGCAATGCTAAAGAGACCGACGATTCGATCATCTCGCTCATTTGATGGGTTAGTTTTTCAAAAATTTTCTCCATAATTAAATCCTTTTTGTTTATTTACGATTATTATAATACATTGAGTCTCTTATTGTCAAGTCTTTTGAGTGCTATTTTTAAATTAGAAATGCTGATACAATTCCTATTGCTCCCCCAAACACACCACCCCACACAACAAGCCACCCTAAATGCTCTTTCATCAGTCCATGAAGCATCTCTTTAATCATCACAGGGGTGAGCTCTGCAAGACGTGATTCGACAATCTGTTCTATCGTATCGGCTAAATGGCTACTGCCTTGATGTAGATGTGTATTGAGGGCATTGATAAACGATTCACTTTGAGAAATTTCTATCGTGGAGGCTTTGATTTTTTCCAA
>JAABPY010000084.1 GCA_011391735.1 Sulfuricurvum sp.
TACGTTTCGTCATTGATCTCTTTGCCGTAAAGATACACATCGCCACTGGCTCTAATGTTCCCCTCGTCATCTTTGATGAAATTTTGCGACTCGGTGAGCATACCGCCACTTCCGCACGCAGGGTCATAGATGGTCATAACATTGGGGAGTTTCTCTTTGATAGGGTCAAACACGATGTGCGTCATAAGGTCGATAACCTCACGAGGGGTGAAATGTTCCCCTGCCTCTTCATTGTTCTCTTCATTAAACTTTCGGATAAGCTCTTCAAATACATATCCCATACCGAGATTAGTAAGCGGCGGAAGTTTTTTCCCCTCCGGGTCAAGTTTTTCTTGGTCGGTGAGATTGATGTTGGGTGACGTAAATTTTTCTAAAACTTCCAGCAGTATATCTTTGTCGATCAAATGGTGTATTTGTGCACGGAGTTTAAATTTGTCAATGATTTCGATCACATTGTGGCTAAAGCCGTTGAGATATTCGTTGAAATTGGCTTCGAGTATCTGTTTGGAGTTAGTGGAGGAGGCATAGATTTTTTGGAGCGTCCAACGACTTGTATTGTAAAACACATAGCCACTGGCATCACGCAATCCCCCATCTTCAAATTCATTCAGCCCCGCTTCTTCTTTTTGGAATTTGACCTCCTCTAAAACTGCCTCTTTGGAGGGTTCCAAAAGGGCATCCAAGCGTCGTAAAACCACCATCGGAAGGATAACATCCCGATATTTACCACGTACATAAACATCTCGGAGGGAATCATCCGCAATGCTCCATATAAAAGAGACCAGTTTATTGTGTACGGCTTGATTCATCTATCGTTCCTTTTTGGTGTACTATTAATTTTCTATCTTATGGGGCAATTTCCCAGGCATAGCCTCTTTGTCCGAAAGAAGATCATCGATTTGACGCTTCACTTTGTCGTAGCGAAATTGCTCTTTGAACCCTTGGATACGTCCACCTGCTGCGTTGGGGTGTCCACCGCCGTTTGCCCATTCACCTGCCATCATGGCAACATCAACTTGGTCGTGACCACGTAGGCTGATGGTTCCACGCGTGCTGACATCGACAATAAAATCAAAATCAGGGAATGCCGTAACAAAACCATTTCCGATGATAGAGGTATTTCCCAATCCATAACACAAAAATCCGCGCCATCCTTTGTAATAGACCGTCATAGTAGAGCGTTTTGTCCCAAGGAGTGCGACGATGTGTTTGGTAGAGAGATTATCAAGGGTATCATCTACGCCGTTTTTGAAAAAATCTTTTTTCATTTTATGAAGTGCTTCATCGAGGAGAATATTGGCATCGGGGACAAGGCGCATCATTGCCGCACGCTCCAAAAGTGCTAGTTTATAGGCACGGTCTTCATTTGCGAACATAACGCGACTAAGCTCACGGGCATCACTAATAAGGCGCATACATACTTTGCCATACTCAAAATCTTCTTCTTCCTCTTGTTTCCACAAATCGACCGCATTGACCACTTTTACAAATGGTTCTAGCCATCCGCCTGCACTTAAGCCATAATTTTCAATAGCATATTCATAGACGATTTTCGTCGCACAACGTTCGGTATCGAGGGTATACCACTCATATTGAACTGCCGAATCTTTACCGCTTCCGTGGTGATCGAGAAGAGTGAGGGTAATGGTCCATCCTGCCTCATTAAGTTTGCGTACTTCGTGGTGAAGCCATTTTGCTTCATCAGGGCTAAGGTTCAAATCACTGACAAGGATGGTTGCTTCTTGTTTGGTTTTTTTGAGGGTGTCAATAATCTCTTCGAGACGCTCCATAACTTCTGCGCCATAGTTGGCATTGTAACTGTTTATTGTATGCACTGTTTGCGCCATAACGAGTTGGCAACTGTAACCGTCAAGATCGGTGTGAGAGAGGTGGTAAAAAGTTTTTTTCATAGTGTTATCCTATTTGTCTAAAGTGATGGAACCGAGAACTTCGAATTTGGCATTGGAGTCGATCTCTGCATGAGAGAGGACAACGATGTCAAGATTGAAACGTTCGAAAATTTCGGCAAGCGGGCGGCGAAGTTTGGGATCGACGATGATAATAATGGGTGAAACCCCTTTTTGTAAAAGTTCACTAGCTTTGGAGCTAGCAGCTTGTATGAGACCGTTAATCTCTCCCACATTGAGCATAAGTTGACGCATACCGTCACGCTCTTGGGATTTTTCCAGTAGTCGCTGTTCGCTCATGGTCTCAAAGGTGAGAAGTTTAATCACCCCATCCGGACCCGAATACAGCTGAGTGATAATACGGGCAAGTTTGGCACGGACGTGTTCGGTAATGGTGTCGACGCTTTTGGTATACTCCGCTACATCTGCCATCGTTTCCAAAATCGTAATCATATCTTTGAGAGGGATACGCTCATGCAAGAGGGCTTTAAAGACCCGTTGGATAAGACCGATATTGGCAACTTTAAGCAAGTCATCGACGACCACAGGGTAATCCCCTTTGATCTTATCGATTAAGAGTTGTGTCTCTTGACGTGTTAGAAGCTCTTCGGCGTATTTTTTGACCAATTCGCTCATATGGGTGGAGATAACAGTGGAGGGGTCAACGACGGTATAGCCGTTGATGATGGCATCCTCTTTGTGATCGGGGAGAATCCAAAACGCATCAAGTCCGAAAGCGGGTTCTTTGGTCGCCTCCCCCTCTATTTCGGCAATTGCCATACCGCTGTCCATAGCAAGAAAACGATCAGGTTGAATGAGCCCATCTCCAATCATTACCCCTTTAAGGAGGATAGAGTATTGGGTCGGTTTGAGATGGAGATTATCCCGAATACGTACCTGTGGCATCAAGAATCCAAAATCGGAAGCAATTTTACGCCGCATTGAGCGAATACGCTCCAACAAATCCCCCCCTTGATTGGCATCGGCAAGGCGGATAAGCTGATACCCCAAAGTGAGCTCCAACATCTCAATTTTGAGAATATCCTCAAGGGCAGCTTCTTCTTCTTTGGCAATCTCTTCATGCGATTTCT
>JAABPY010000085.1 GCA_011391735.1 Sulfuricurvum sp.
TGCCTATACGATTATTCATAATGGCAAGTTAATTCGTGACAATGAGACGATGATTAGCGGTGGAGGAAGCAGTGTTGATTTTGGAGCATTGCAAGGGTGCAATGCGTAATTAAAAGAAATCCTTTGGATCGGCATCGGCAAAATGTCCCCATTTTAGTTTGGCTCCACCCAAGAGGTGAAAATGGAGATGCCCCACCTCTTGACCCCCATTTTCACCAATATTACTGATAATACGGTACCCACTCTCATCAACCCCTAAATTTTTCGCCACTTGTTGCATAAACGTTGCCATTTCCCCCATCAATTCCCCAGGAATATCATTGAAACTATTGTAATGCTCCTTTGGGATCACCAATACATGAACAGGTGCTTTGGGGTTAATATCATGGAATGCAAAGAAATTTTCGTCTTCAAAAACGAGATTAGAAGCAATTTCACCGTTAACGATTTTACAAAAGATACACATTTTAAACCTCTTTTTTCCCACATTGTAGCATACGTGCCTCTCCTTGAAGCTTATTGTAAAAGAGATTGCACTACAATTGCTCAATATTATAAACGATGGAGATTAGGCTTTGGAAGAGTGGTATAACGCTATAAAATCGGCTGACTCGATTGATAAAATCGAAGAGATTCGGATCGCCGTTTTTGGAAAAAAAGGGATTATGAACGCAGAGTTTGCCCGTATGAAAGATGTCCCCAATGAAGAAAAAGGGGCATTTGCAAAAGAGCTTAACATCCACAAAGAGGGGTTGAATGCTTTGTTAGTCGATCGAAAACTCTTTTTGGCAATGGAGCATCTCAATGCCTCTATGAAAGCAGAAGCGATTGATGTTAGTCTCTACTCCCCCTCTAGCGAGCGTGGTTCGCTTCATCCTGTGATGGAGACGATGGATCGTATCGTTGAGTATTTTGTGGCGATGAATTTTTCGGTTCAAACGGGGCCTATGGTGGAAGATGATTTCCATAATTTTGAAGCGCTCAATCTTCCAAAATACCATCCTGCCCGCGATATGCAAGATACGTTTTACTTCAAAGATGCAAAATTGTTACGTACCCATACCTCACCCGTGCAGATTCGTACGATGATGAACACGAAACCACCCATTCGGATGATTGCACCAGGATCGGTATTTCGTCGAGATTACGATTTAACTCATACCCCGATGTTTCACCAAGTAGAGGGACTAGTCGTAGAGGAAGAGGGGAAAGTCTCTTTTGCAAATCTCAAATTTATCCTTGAAGATTTTTTGAAAACGATGTTTGGAGATATAAACGTCCGTTTCCGTCCCAGCTTTTTCCCTTTTACAGAGCCTTCTGCTGAAGTGGATATTAGCTGTATATTTTGTAGCGGAAGCGGTTGCCGTGTTTGTTCAAAAACAGGTTGGCTTGAAGTGCTTGGATGCGGTATCGTTGACCCCAATGTTTTTAAAGCAGTTGGGTATGAAAATGTCAGCGGTTACGCTTTTGGGTTGGGAGTCGAACGGTTCGCGATGTTAATTCACCGTATCGGAGATTTACGCTCATTGTTTGAGGGTGATGTTAGATTATTGGAGCAGTTTAGATGATCGTTACAAAAAATTGGTTAAATGAATGGATTGATCTAAGTGCTATAAGTACGCAGCAGTTACTAAAGACGTTTAATGCTATTGGCTTAGAAGTGGATCGTCATGATGTGATGAATGTTCCGCATGGCGTTGTTATCGGATTTGTAGAGAGTTGCGAGAAGCATCCCGATGCTGATAAGCTTAATGTTTGTCAGGTTAATGTCGGTTCGGATAGTCGTCAAATCGTCTGTGGTGCTTCTAATGTTCGTGCGGGTATTTATGTTGCCGTTGCAACCGTAGGATCAGAACTTCCAGGGGGATTAATTATCAAAGAGGCAAAGCTTCGTGGGCTGGATTCACACGGAATGATTTGTTCCTCTAAAGAGATTGGATTGCCTACTATGGGAGAGGGGATTATGATTCTTGACTCCAGTATTGGTTTGCTTGAAGCGGGCAAAGAGGTACGTGAATATCCTGTTTTTAATGATGATATTATTGAAATTGAGCTGACGGCTAATCGTGGTGACTGTCTAAGTGTCCATGGTGTCGCTCGTGATTTGAGTGCCGCTTTTAATAAAGAGCTTCGTGAAACGAGTCAAAAAGTAGAACAAGAGGGACGCTTAGGGATAGGGCGAATTTTACAACTTCAGCATACAGAAGCGTATGATGTAGAACTTTTATTAAAAGCAGTAGAAATAAAAGAGGTAAATATCCCTTTTGTGATCGCATTACGCATGGCTATTTTGGAAGAAAATGAGCTAGAGGGTATTGATATTATCCTTAAATACGCTACTCATAGTACGGGAGTTGTTTTGCGTGCTTACCCTTTTGATATGCTAGAAGAGACAGGAAATGGTAAATCATTGTTGACTCTTTCACAGGATGAAAATGGATATACCTCACTATACGGGAAAGGGCACCTTTCAATTATTGGGGTTTCACAAAATAAAGAGAGCCATTTTTCTAATAATACTGGATTGGCAATTATTGAAGCAAGTTATATCTCTCCTGATATTATTTCAAAAAAAATGGGTGAGAAAAAAGTTGTCAGTTGCCCACACTATTACCATACCTCGCGTGGTAGTGAGCCAGAGTTGCAAATGGGTATCCATTATGTTATGGAGTTGTTGGAAAAACATACCCAATCATCGATTTACGGGGGGCAATTAGAACTTCAATCTCAACATGAAACACGTGTAGTGACCATGGATGAGGGGGAATTCGAGTCCTTTATCGGAATGAAAATCGATAAAACACGATTGACACAAATTTTAAAAAATTTAGGGATGGGAATTAGTAAGCCTAAAGCCTCTACCTTTGCAATCTCTGTTCCTCGTTTCC
>JAABPY010000086.1 GCA_011391735.1 Sulfuricurvum sp.
AAAGGCGTATGGGTTACTCATGCACCATTTGCATCAACGTTACGCATCGTATAATCTTACTCATATTGCAGGGATTGATGCACGGGGATTTATTTTCGGTGCTGCATTGGCTCAGATGTTGGGTATTGGTTTCGTCCCTATCCGTAAAAAAGGGAAACTTCCCTATACAACCGTTTCGGAGAAATATTCCTTGGAGTATGGGTTTGATGAAGTGGAAGTGCACATTGATGCGTTTTCCAATGTTGATTCTCCACGGGTATTACTTATCGATGATTTGATTGCTACGGGCGGAACAGCCTTTGCGGCAGCAAATCTCATCAACAAAGTAGGGGCGCAATGCGTCGAAGCGTGTTTTATACTGGGGCTTGATTTTTTAGACGGGCAAGAAAAAATGGCTGAAATCGTCAAAATTTATACTGTATTAGGAGTTGATTAATGTATATCCCCTCACCCTCACAATTTGATCCCGTTGATGGACATTTTGGTATCTTCGGAGGACGATTTGTCCCTGAAACCCTTATGCCTGTCCTTCTTGAGCTTGAAAATGCCTATAATGAAATTCGTTTTGATACAACCTTTTGGGGTGAAGTGGACGGCTATCTAAAAGATTATGTTGGTCGCCCAAGTCCTCTTTATTATGCAGCGAACCTCTCCGAAGAGTTAGGAGCCAAGATCTATCTCAAACGCGAAGATCTCAATCATACAGGGGCACATAAGATTAACAATGTTATTGCCCAAGGGTTGATGGCGAAACGTTTAGGGAAGAAAAAAGTGATCGCCGAAACAGGAGCAGGTCAGCACGGTGTAGCAACTGCCACTATTGCCGCACTGTTAGGGTTGGAGTGTGAAATTTTTATGGGGGCAAAAGATGTAGAACGTCAAGAGCTCAATGTCTTTCGGATGAAACTCTTGGGGGCAAAAGTTCATGCGGTACAAAGTGGTTCCAAAACCCTAAAAGATGCTATGAATGATGCCATACGCCATTGGGTTACCCACGCACGGGATACCTTTTATATCATTGGTACGGTTGCGGGACCTCACCCTTACCCCATGATGGTTCGTGATTTTCAAGCGATTATCGGGTGTGAAGCGCGTGCACAAATCCTCGAAAAAGAGAATCGTCTCCCTGACTACGTTATCGCTTGTATCGGGGGAGGCTCTAATGCGATGGGAACCTTTCAACATTTTCTTGAAGATAAAGAGGTTCGCTGTATCGGGATCGAAGCAGGAGGTCTAGGGGTTGAAACGGACAAACACGGCTGTTCTCTCCTCAAAGGTCGCCCTGGTGTGTTGCACGGTCAAATGAGCTATCTTCTCCAAGACGATGATGGACAAATTCTCGAAGCGCACTCTATTTCTGCGGGTCTTGATTATCCAGGGATAGGGCCAGAACATGCGTTTCACAAAGATAACGGCACGGTAAGTTATGACAATATTACCGATGCGGAGGCGTTGGATGCTTTTGTATGGCTTAGTCGCGCCGAGGGGATTATCCCTGCGTTTGAAACGGCTCATGCTATTGCCTATTTGAAAAAAATGACCAATATTAGCGATAAACTTATTATTGTTAATATTTCAGGGCGGGGCGACAAAGATATGATTCAAGCCAAAGAGCTTTTAAATTTCGATAACTAAGGGGTTGAGTGGAACATCTTTTCTTAGAATGGCTTAAAGAATACGGCTATATTGTCCTTTTTGGATGGAGTATACTTGAAGGTGAACTTGGGCTTGTGATGGCTGGGATTATGTCCCATACAGGAGACATGGTACTCCCTATTGCCCTAGTTGTCGGTGCTTTAGGGGGATTTGTAGGGGATCAGATTTATTTTTATATCGGACGTTATAATAAAACCTATATTTATACCAAACTTCATACCCAACGTCGTAAATTTGCCATTGCTCACCTCCTCCTTAAAAAATATGGTTGGCCTATCATCTTCGTTCAACGTTATATGTATGGAATGCGTACCGCTATCCCCATGGCAATAGGGTTAACTAAGTATTCTGCACGAGATTTTGCCATTGTTAATTTTATCAGTGCTCTCTTTTGGGCGGCTATGACCATTATTCCTGCTTACTATTTTGGAAACGAATTACTCTCCATTTTAGGGTGGATTAAATCACATTGGTATTTTGCTATTCCCTTAGCACTTAGTATCATTGGGGCTATTGCTTTTACTTTTAATCGAATTGAAAAAAAATTACTGGAGAAACGCCATGATCGTCAAACTCGTTAATGTCCCTTTACACGCCATTGATGCACAGTTAACCCTCGAATTTATCACCCCACATCAATTGTTATCGCATCCCGACAAAGAGCTCTTATTGCAAGCAGGATTTAAAGCCGAAGATGAGCAACTTTGTACCCTTCATGAACACCGTTTGATGGTATGCGGTATCAATAACTTTAGCGATGAACTCCTCCGAAGTACTATTGCTAACGCAATTAAAACAGCAATGAATTACACCTATACCTCTTTAAAACTAGTGCAATACGGTCAAAGTCATTTTCGTGCTCTTATTGAAGGGGTTATTTTAGGAAGCTATACTTTTGATTTGTATAAATCTGAACCCAAACGCTCCCCTTTAGTCGAGATTATTTTTTCCAATGAAGAGAGAGATGGAACCGATCTTGATACTGCTGTTTTGGAGAAAATTCTTTCCCAAACCCTTATTATTGCTAAAGCGACCAATTTTGTCCGTACCTTAGTCAATCAAACCCCCTACGATATGACCCCTCAAATGATGGCAGTCACAGCGCAAGAGTTAGCAAAAGCCAATACGCTAGAGTGCACTATCCTCGATGTTAATGGACTTCAAGATGAAAAGATGGAGGCGATGATGGCAGTAGGGCGTGCCTCTAGTAATCCCCCCC
>JAABPY010000087.1 GCA_011391735.1 Sulfuricurvum sp.
GGGAGAGGAGATTTCCTGTTCGTGATTCTACTTTTGGCAACTCCTGTGAATCACCATAGACAGAACTGCTACTTGCATAGACAAATCGTTTAATACCATTATCTTTTGCGGATGTCAAAATATTTAAAAAGCCTGTAACATTAGAATCATTGGTATTGATTGGGTTATCTATTGAGCGTGGAACGGAGCCTAGAGCTGCTTGATGGAGAACGAAATCAATGCCATCTACTGCTTTATTGCAATCCTCTAAATTCCGAATATCCCCCTTGATAAAATTAAATCTACTCCATTGTTCTGCCGTAACATTTTTCTCAATATCATCCAAGTTATGTTGATACCCTGTTGAAAAATTATCGAGTCCGACAACGGTTTGGTTGAACTGTAAAAGTGTCTCTACTAAGTTTGAACCGATAAAGCCAGC
Organism: Sulfuricurvum sp.; assembly: GCA_011391735.1. GTDB lineage: Bacteria > Campylobacterota > Campylobacteria > Campylobacterales > Sulfurimonadaceae > Sulfuricurvum. The sequence goes on from JAABPY010000087.1 coordinate 422, forward strand.
ACACCCTGTCACTAGCCACTTTTTTGGGTGGGCTTTTAGTTCTTCTTTTATTTCTTCATATTTCATCTATTACTCCTTTTTTTTACGTGTCAACACAAAAATAAAAGCCGCTACAACACCAAGAAGGATAAAAATATTCCCTTGCTCATCCATGAATTTCCTTTAATAATTTTTGCATAATTTCGATATGGTAACTTTCTTGAAAATTGATAAACTCAAAAAAGCTAGAGAGTTTTTCATCGGTGATGAGTGCGGATAATCGTCGGCACTCCTCTTTGGCATTCTCCTCTTCGGTAATTCCGTCATGCAGAAATTTTTCGATATCGGTGATTTTATAGGTTCGGCTATGAAGCGTTCGGGGGAGGGATAAAATCCCCATCTTTGCCATCATCTCTCCAAAACAGCGGAGGTGGAAATGGGACTCGTCGATCAAATCTTGGAAACTGCCGTATTGAAGGGGTGTAGACGCACGCATTTGGGAATAAAAATAGACCATAATAAGCTCATACTCTTTGTAACTCTCTTCAAACAAAAAGAGGGTGAGGGCATCAAGCTGTTGTGAGGAGAGAGAAGTATCTTCCCATTGGCGTGCTCGATTAAATGCGGTTAGTTTTTCATCCAGTGAAGCGTCGGTTAGAGTTTCTTTGAGTGTTTGGAGGATGTAATGTTCATCGTGAAGAAGTCGTTGTGAGAGTTGTGACTCATCATAGTGTTGTTGCATTGCTTCTATTTCTTTGATGGTCGTATTCAAAAGCCCAAAGAGTGTTTCCGATTCAATAGAGAACTCTTTGTCACGCTCATAATCGTAAGGAATATTATTCATTATTAATGTTTCGGCAACCCATTTGAGATGACGAAATTCAATGACCGAAAATTCATAAAGGCGGTTTTTGATCTGTAAATTGGTGGTAGCAAACGATGCAAAAGCAATGCGAAGCCATAACTGGTGTTTGCGTTGAAAAAAAGTTGTATCCATTAGAGTTCTACCTCACAATCTAGTCCAATTTCGATCGCATGAAGCTCTTCTTCTATCCCATGGGCTTTATTTGTTTGATTGATCTGCGCTGCGTCAAAAGAGGTGAGTACCATTTGGGCGCACGCTTGTTGCTTCGCAGGTCCTAAGGCTACTTTTTCGGTCAATTTCTGGGCTGCACTGTGGGCATATTCCAACGTCTCCCCCTTAATCATCTCGGTAAACATGGAGCCAAATACAACAGTATCATGGCATCCATTGGTCGCATAACCAACATTCGTAAGAGTTTCGCCATCGCAGAGAATATAAAAGATGACAAATTCTCCACTAACTTCACTGTGTCCGACACCAACACCTGTGGCGTTTTCGAGGGGACCGTAATTCTTGGGGTGCATGAGGTGCTCGATGACCTCTTGATTTAAGTTATTTTCCATAAAATTATTATACCGTAACGTATAGCCCTCTGTAAGAGATTTAACCGTACAATCACATCATGAAAACAAACTCTTCTGAAACTTTCCGATTTTTACCCACAACTCGTGCTGAGATGGATGCACGAGGGTGGGATGTGTGCGATGTTATCCTTATTAATGGTGATGCCTATATCGATTCTCCTTTTATTGGAATTGCAGCCGTGGGGCGTATTTTGGAGCGTGAGGGATATCGTGTCGGTATCATCGGACAGCCTGATATTAATAGCGATGTTGATATTAAACGCCTTGGTGAACCACGGTTATTTTGGGGGGTGAGTGGTGGAAGTGTCGATTCGATGGTTTCTAATTACACCGCAACCAAAAAATTCCGTAACAATGATGATTATACCCCTGGAGGGGTTAATAATAAACGTCCCGACCGAGCTGTTTTGGTCTATACCAATCTCATCCGCCAATATTTTAAAGATACCGTTCCTATTGTCCTTGGAGGGATTGAGGCGAGTTTACGCCGTGTGACCCATTATGATTATTGGACAAACAAACTTCGTAAACCTATCCTTTTTGATGCGAAAGCCGATTATTTGATCTACGGAATGGGGGAAGGGGCGATTATTGCTCTTCCAAAGGCACTTGAAGAGGGTAAATCACCGAAAGACATTCGTGGAGTTTGTTATATTTCTAAAGAACCCAAAGAGGGATATTTGACCCTTCCCTCTCACAAAGAGTGTTTGGAGAATAAAGAGAAATATATTGACCTTTTTGATGCGTTTTACGACCATAATGATCCCATTAGTGCGATGGGGTTGTGTCAAGAGGTGGATGGGCGATACTCCATCCAAAATCCCCCTGCGGACTATCTCGATGAGAATGAGATGGATGCCGTATCAGCATTGCCTTTTACTCGTGAGCTTCACCCTTATCATCGTCCACAAGGTGCTGTGAAGTGTTTGGAGACAATCAAGTTCTCCATTATGACCCATCAGGGGTGCTGGGG
>JAABPY010000088.1 GCA_011391735.1 Sulfuricurvum sp.
CAATGAGGTGCTTGATTCAAGTGCCGTCTTGTATTATCTATCCAAAGAGAGACTCTAACTATGAAAAATATAATTCTACTTTTACTCCTAAGCACCATCGTTTGGGGGTCTAAAATCCTTAGTTACAATATTTATGACCGTCATGAACGTGTCGATGTTATGCTCACATTTGACACCCCTTACGAGGGAGTTTTGCGACAAAATATGCAAGGGGATACGATTTCCATTAAACTCGAAGAAGCATCCATAGATACGC
>JAABPY010000089.1 GCA_011391735.1 Sulfuricurvum sp.
GATACGCCAATGAATAAAACGGTTGTTTCAGAATATTTGAAACAACTAACGATTGAACCTGTAGGTGAGCAAATTCAAATCAATGCAAAGGTTGGGAGTAATGTCACATTACAAGCATCCAAAACATCTGATTCGTACGGATTACGCTTACGCTTCATCCCTCGTGCTCCCGTTGCCCCCTTAGGCATTGCAACACCTCAAGAAAAGAGAGTGCCCTTGTCTACTAAACAAGGGAATGAGTTCGAACAAAGTTACTATGTTGTCATTGGCGTTTTAATTTTAGGTATTATCATCTTGATTTGGCTTAAACAAAGTATTGCCAAAAAGGCAACTGCATTTCAAAGCGAACCAAAAAAGCCTTGGTCCTTAAATGGATTGACAAAAAACGTCTCTAATAACGCATCCCAAGCCCCAAAAACACCCAGTAATTCTCTTGGAAATGGTGGGGTAAACATTCGATTCCAAAAAATCATTGATCCTGTCCACTCTGTTGCCATGCTTGATTTCGGGACTCAAAGCTATTTGGTTCTTTTAGGAAACAATACTATTCTTTTGGATAAATTTCAAGACAATGTCCCTGTTACGCAAAATGATTTTGAAACGCTGTTACGATCAAAGCACCAAGAACTGGATAGCTTTTTCCAATTGGGACACGCTGAAGACGAGATTTTTGACACCTACAAAGAGAAGGCATCCTTAATTTAAACGGTCAAATCTACTTGCGTCTAAGCTTCACCCCCATCTCCAAATGGTGGGTATATGGAAACTGATCGAACAGTGCCATCGATTGCACCTCGTGCGTTTGACTCAATAGCTCCAAATCACGCAACAAAGTTTCAGGATTACACGAAATATAAAGAAGATGATCAAATCGTGCTGCAAAGGCACACGGTTCTTCACCCAGACCACTGCGGGGGGGATCAACGAAAAGCGTTTTGAGATGATAATCGCTCACCTTCAGCCCCTCAAGACGACGGAACTCTCTCGTACCATCCAAAGCTTGGGTAAACTCTTCGGCACTGAGGCGGATGAAATCAATAGTATCAACGTCATTAAGAACCATATTTCGTTTGGCAGCAATGATAGAGGCTTTGGAAATTTCCGTAGCCAAAACACGGTCAAACTGGGTCGCAAAAGGGATAGTAAAATTCCCTGCACCGCAATAAAGCTCCAGTAAATCCCCCCCTATTCCCTCCAATTGCTTCAATGACCACGACACCATTTTTTCATTAACAAGGGCATTGGGTTGAGTAAAACTGTTTTCGATATGAACATAGTGATAATCACGTTCAGCGATATGGAGCGTTTCGGTGACATAATCGTGACTTAACACTACTTTTTGCTTACGACTGCGTCCGATAATGGAGATCCCCAACTCTTGCTCAATCCTCCGAGCTTTCTCACTCCAGCTCTCATCTAATGCTCTGTGATAGATGAGGCTTGCCAACACGTCACCACTGCTGTGACTCGTCAAAAAATCAATACCGAAAAGTTTATATCCCAATTCATGTTTTTTGATTTCGTCCAAAAGGGGGAGCATCACACGCGCAATACTTGCATGGACGATGGAACAATGGGTGATTTTCACCACCCCTTTCTTATCGGCACGGTTCATCGCATAAAATGACCCCTCATCGTCATGATAGACTTTGAACTCCGCACGAGAACGGTACTGCTCCTCTTTGGATTCATACACCGTAATATCCCCCGAAAAATAGGGAGAAAATTCTTCAGCTATCTTCGCCGATTTCGTGGAGAGTTGCCCCTCATACCCCTCTTCGTACAGACGGCAGCTGCCACAAATCCCAAAATATTCACATTCCACTACAACACCTCTAAAGCTAAACTATTTAACACTGGCAATCAAATTGCCAATCAGAAGATTCCACCCATCCACCATAATAAAAACAAGAATTTTAAACGGCATCGAGATCATAACAGGAGGCAACATCATCATCCCCATCGACATCAAGATGGAAGCAACGACCATATCAATAACCAAAAACGGTAAAAAGAGGAGAAATCCAATCTCAAACGACGTTTTAAGCTCACTGATAACAAATGCGGGGATGACGATGGTCAGAGGCACTTCTTTGATCGATTGGGGATTTTCCATATGGCGTATACGCAAGAACAGCGCCAAATCTTTCTCACGGGTATTGCGCACCATAAAATTTTTGAATGGATCGGTCGTTTTTTCGAACGCTTCATCATAACCGATCTTGTTTTCCGTATACGGCTTAATCCCATCCGCATACGACTTCTGAGCAACGGGTTCCATCACAAATACGGTGAGGATAAGGGCAAGCATAACAAGAAGCTGTGTAGGGGGAACTTGCTGTGTCCCCAATGCCTGACGCAAAAATCCAAAGACAATAACAAAACGGGTAAACGTCGTCATCACCAATACAAGACTCGGGGCAAGGAAAAGGACGGTGAGCATCAACAGCACGTTGAGTGAACTCACCACCTCTTGGGGAGATTCGGGGGCTGCAAGATTGAAACTCATCGCCGGCATTGGTGCATCCGCACCCAAAAGGGCA
>JAABPY010000090.1 GCA_011391735.1 Sulfuricurvum sp.
CATCGCCCATATCGACCACGGTAAGAGTACCCTTGCAGATCGGATTATCCAAGAGTGTGGCTCTGTCACGGAGCGTGAACTTGGGAAACAAATGATGGACACGATGGACATCGAGCAAGAGCGCGGGATTACGATCAAAGCCCAAAGTGTCCGTTTGGACTATGTCAAAGACGGCAAGCATTATGTACTAAATCTTATTGATACTCCGGGTCACGTTGATTTTAGTTACGAAGTTTCTAAATCGTTGGCTTCAAGTGACGGCGCATTATTGATCGTTGATGCGGCGCAAGGGGTAGAGGCGCAAACGATTGCCAATGTTTATTTGGCAATGGAGAACAATCTTACCCTTATCCCCGTTATCAATAAAATCGATCTCCCCTCCGCAGAGCCTGAGCGTGTTGCTGAGGAGATTGAAGCGACGATCGGGATTGATGCGACGGATGCGTTGTTGATTTCAGCCAAAACGGGAATCGGTATTCGTGCCCTTATAGATGCCATTGTTGAGCGTATTCCTGCCCCATCGGGGGATCAGAATGCGACGACGAAGGCGATTATTTATGATTCGTGGTTTGATGCGTATCAAGGGGCTATGGCACTGGTGCGTGTCTTTGACGGTGAGATCAAGATGAATCAGATGATTAAACTTATGCACAATGATGAGAATCATCAAGTCCTTGATCTTATGTATCCCCATCCGCTTCATCGCAAAAAAACGCAAACGATTAAAGCAGGAGAGATAGGGATTGTTGTCCTTGGGGTTAAAGATGTCGGAAGCATTCGCGTAGGGGATACGATTACCGATGCGAAAAATCCAACGGCGCACCCTGTAGCGGAATACGCCCCTGCCAAGCCATTTGTTTTCGCAGGACTTTATCCGATCGACACCGATGAGTTTGAGGCGGTGCGTGATGCCCTTGATAAGCTTAAACTCAATGACAGTTCACTCAGCTATGAACCAGAAACATCCATTGCCCTTGGATTTGGATTTCGTGTTGGATTCTTGGGGATGCTTCATATGGAGGTTATCAAAGAGCGTTTAGAGCGGGAGTTTAATCTTGACCTAATCGCTACGGCTCCTTCCGTTATTTATAAAGTCTATAAAACAGACGGTTCAATGATCGAGGTGCAAAACCCTAGTGAGCTTCCTGAACCACAGCATATTGAACGCATTGAAGAGCCTTACGTTCGTGCCACAGTCATCGTCCCAAGTGATTATTTGGGAAATGTTATCACACTGCTCTCCGCCAAGCGCGGAATGCAAGAGAAGATGGATTATCTCAATGAGACACGGGTTATGTTGATCTACTCTATGCCGATGAATGAAATTGTCGTCGATTTTTATGACAAACTCAAATCGACTTCCAAAGGGTATGCCAGTTTTGATTACGATCCTATCGAATTTCGAGAGGGGGATTTGGTTAAGTTGGATGTTCGTGTAGCAGGGGAAGTAGTGGATGCCCTTAGTGTTATCGTTCCTCGTACTTCTGCTGATTTTCGAGGGCGTGCGTTGGTAAAAAATATGAAAGAGATTGTCCCTCGTCAGCTTTTTGAAGTTGCTATTCAAGCCTCTATCGGAAATCGTGTGATCGCCCGTGAGACCGTTAAGTCTATGGGGAAAAACGTGACCGCCAAATGTTATGGCGGAGATATTTCACGTAAACGTAAACTTCTCGACAAACAAAAAGAGGGTAAAAAACGGATGAAAGCAATCGGAAGAGTGCAACTTCCCCAAGAGGCGTTTATGTCTGTTTTGAAAATGGACTAAAATGCGTTGCTTGATATGCGAGGGGTTTAGTCTCTGGCATATTTGCACCACGTGTCAAAAAAATCTCCTCTCTCCAACCCTTCATAAGCGTGTTGTCTTAGACTCTATCCCTGTCTATTCTTTTTATCCCTACGATGCGATTGAGTCGCTACTGTTGACAAAACATACCGATTTAGGATTTTATATTTACAAAATTTTGGCGAAGAACTCGTTTACACTTTTTTCGCAAGGGTGGAACTATAAAAATACGGTGGCATCATTGGGGGTTGATGATAGCTCTAAAAGTGGATATTCGCATACAGCGGTGTTAAATCGCTCTTTGAAAAGTCATAATATTATCCCCCATTATGGAAAAATACGGGCATCCCACGATTATCAATATGCGGGGAAAAGTCTCGAAGAGAGGATTCAAAATCCCCGACAATTTATCTATCGTCCGTTTCCAGAGGAGGAGGTGATTTTGGTCGATGATATTGTCACAACAGGCTCTACTCTTAGTGAAGCGGCAGAGCGATTGGAAAAACAGGAAAAAAAAGTGATCCTTTGTCTTACCCTCAGTGATGCACAGAATCGATAGTTACTCCTCTAAACCTCTATTATGATTGATTTGACGTACGAAATGGGTAACTATCCGGTTATGAGGGGGAGAACCATCAAAACGGAGATCTTCCAAATCGGATTTAAAGGTTCCAGTATAACGGATGAGCTTTGGTTTGAGTCTCACTTTCATCGAAGCGTTAAAGGCGATTAAGGGTTGCGTTATGTGGTAGTGCCGTTTAAGAACCAAGGGGACAGTATGCCCTTGTCGGATAGTCAAAGCGATGGTACTATTGGTAAAATCGGTCGTGAGCTGTCCATCAATATTTCCCCTAATTGGTGAGGGGAGGGAGAGAAGTTGAAAAAGGGGGAGGGCATCGGCGTGTTTGAGGGTGAGATCAACCGTTGTGGGGCGAAGTTTGGCAAGCTCTAGCGTCGCCTCTATTTTCCCCTTTGCAGCAAAGGCTGTGGTCTTGAATGTGAGACGTTGTTGG
>JAABPY010000092.1 GCA_011391735.1 Sulfuricurvum sp.
AAAAGAGACACCATGACGGCGATGATACAAATACGATCCGATCAAAAATCCAAAAATCGCCCCATGAAAACTCATCCCCCGAATCCCAACAAATTGCCCGTCAATAAATGGATTAAATATCTGCCACGGCTGTGTCAAATAGTACATCGTATGAGTGTCGTAAAAAAGAACGTACCCCAACCTCGCCCCGAGAATCACCCCGATTTCAGCATAGATAAAATAATCGTCCAACTGATCTTTCGTAATAGCAATGTTATCTTTTTGGACAATCCATTTCGCGATCATCAACGCCGATAAAAGTGCAAAGACATACATCAACCCATACCAATGGACGGGGATAGAGAAGAGGTTAAAAGCTACAGGGTTAAAGTGTTCGTATATGTGGTTCCAGTATTCCATGGTTTTATTTTTCCTTATATATTTTCAATAATCCAGTCAGTGACTGATTTTTATCATCCAATTTTAATGATCAATCTAATGCACTAAAGGAATTTTTATCGTAAAACAGCTTCCAAAATTTATTGTTTTTACACTTAATGATCCCTTCATCCTAGATTCAATAATATTTTTAGCAAGATAGAGCCCTATACCCGTTCCACAAGCGTCATGCTTAGTAGTAAAATAGGGATTAAAGATATTTTCTATAATTTCATCACTAATACCCCCACCATTATCGATAACTTCAATAATACCATCTTTATTATCGCAACTAAATACAATGGTTATCTTCCCCTGCTCAATACTCTTCTCTTCAATTTGTGATTTGATTACATCAATAGCGTTGTTAAACAAAATAATCATCACTTGTTTAAATTCATTCTCAACACCATAAAAAGAAAAACCACAGTTAATATTGAGGGTAGTAACGACATTATTACTTTCAAATTGTGCACCGAGAATGATCAAGACATCTTCAATACTTTTTCTTGGATGAAAAACAATGGTCTCTCTATCTGGATGAAGAAATTTTCGAAAATCATCAATAGTTTGCGACATGTACCTGATATTTAAGCTGATAATATTCATCTTCTCGTGAAAATCTTTTTCAGTCATAGAATCGAGGGTATAGTGAGTCTCTAAATTCACCGTCGCTAATCCAATGATATTGAGTGGTTGTCTCCATTGATGAGCAATTGATTCAAGCATTTCACCCATTGCGGCTTGTCTTGATTGATGTAGCATTAAACGCTCTTGTTTTTGCTGTTTCTCAATCTCCTTTTTGACCCTTTTTTCAAGCTCACTATTGAATGATTTAAGTTGTTCTCTTTGCTGCTGTAGGATTCTGAGGCTCTCTTCCAAAGCAATTTGTGTTTTTTTGAGTTGTGTTATATCACGCCCAGCTCCTACCGTTCCAATAATATTTCCGTCTTTATCGCAAAAAGGGGCTTTATAGACTTCCAAATAAAGAATTTTCCCTTTTACGTTTCCGTACTCTTCAAATTTCATGGGTTTGTTATTCTCTACAACAACCAGATCGGAGTTGAAGCATAACTCCCCAAATGTATGCCAATCGGGATTATTAGGGTGTCTATTTCTCTCTCGCATGGCAAAGAAAATGTCATTTTTCCCGATTGGTTCATCCGTATCTTTTGCCATCAGCAAACCATCACATATCGCTTGATTGGCATATACATAGTTTCCATTTAATTCTTTGACCCACAACATATCCGGAAGATTTTGTGATAAAAGTTTTAATAACTCGGAGTTATGCTCTTTTAAGTCTGAAATCTCAAATGTCACAATATTTTCCTTTTGTTCTACTTCGAACGTCGAAATGAGGGAATGCTCTTCTGTCTGATGTCAATATTATCTTTTTCAACAATCCATTTAGCGATCATAAGCACTGAAAGCAACGCCAAAACATACCAATGGACGGGAATAGAGAAGATATTAAAGGCTACGAGGTTGAAGTGTTCGTATATGTGACTCCAGTATTCCATTCAATTCTTTTAATTTCTGTGTTGATGCTGTCCCATAATTTGCGTCATCACTTCTAAATTGTTATCCAAACGATACGCCTTTCCAAATCCCATAACAGCACTTCCACCCACCGTAGAGAGTTTAAAAAGATGAAAATCTCCCATCCCTGACAACGAGGTAATCAAATCACTATCAAACTTCTCTTTGAACAGAGTCATCATCGTCTCAAACGCACCCGCTTCACGGAGAATTTCAGACACAGCAGCGTCAATGGTAATCCGTTTACGGGCGAAGGGCTGAAACGTCTTGGCTTCATCTTCGGCAAAGAGCAACGACACTCTTTGGGAATATAAAAGATTACGCCCGTGTTGCGCAACGGTACTAATCAAGATATAAAAATCGTTCTCCTGTTGGACAAATGGAGCGGTGCTCGCATGCGACTGACCTTCTGGGGTGAGCGATGCGATCATAAGGGTTTGGAATTGCTCTAAAAATGTGCCGATTTCTAGTGTCGTCATTATTTTTCCTTCAACGCTTGCGCAATCAACTCAATCGGATTTTTAAAGATCACATCCACATTCGCTTCATTCATTGAATTATTGATTTGCATACGGCAGGCACTGCACTCGGCACTGACGATTTGTGCGCCACTTTGTTTAATCATCGCCGCTTTGGGACGACCAACGGCTTGGGCGAAATGGAATTTCTCCGTTTGCATCGTCACCCCTCCAAAACCACAGCAGGCATTGGAATCACTCATCTCTTTGATGGCGTAATTTTGGGCAATGAGGGTTCGAGGCTCTTTGTGAATCCCTTGCATTTTGCGGGCATGACACGGGTCATGATAGGTGACACTCAAATCGGAGCGTTTTTT
>JAABPY010000093.1 GCA_011391735.1 Sulfuricurvum sp.
GAGATGGTAGCGGATTGTGTTAAAAACGGTCAATACGATGTTACCACTATGGGTACCATGCAAAATATCGGTCTCATGGCTCAAAAAGCAGAAGAGTACGGTTCTCACCCAACAACGTTTGAACTCCCAGAAGCGGGTACTGTAACGGTAACTGCTGAAGATGGCACCGTATTGATGAGTTTTGAATGTGAAGCGGGTGATATTTGGCGTATGTCACGTGCCAAAGATATCCCAATCCGTGACTGGGTAAAATTGACTGTAGAGCGTACACGTCTTGAGGGAATCCCAGCAGTATTCTGGTTGGATGAAAATCGTGCTCACGATGCTCAAATGATCAAAAAAGTTAAAACGTATTTAGCTGATTTTGATACAACTAGTTTAGATATTCAATTCATGGATATTACGAGTGCTACACGCTTTACAAATACTCGTATTCGTCAAGGACAAGACACTATCGCTGTAACGGGTAACGTTCTTCGTGACCACTTGACAGATATGTACCCAATCCTTGAGCTTGGAACATCAGCTAAAATGCTCTCTATCGTTCCATTGCTTGCAGGTGGTGGATTGTATGAGACAGGTGCGGGCGGATCTGCTCCTAAGCACGTTGAGCAATTTATTAAAGAGGGTCACCTTCGTTGGGATTCATTGGGTGAGTTCTTGGCATTAGCAGAATCACTTCGTTTCCTTGGAAACAAGCACTCTGATGCTGCATTGGTTGCATTGACTGCTGGTCTTGATAAAGCGAACGATGCTTACCTTGACAACTCAAAAGAGCCTGGCCGTAAAGCGGGTGAGCCTGATAATAAAGCATCACATTTCTTCGTAGCTCAATACTGGGCAAAAGCAATTGCTGAAGGTGAGAACGCTGAATTGGCTGCAAAATTTGCACCGGTTGCAAAAGCACTTATTGATAATGAAGCAAAAATTATGGAAGAACTTCTTGCTGTAGAAGGTAAACCACAAGATATCGGTGGATACTTTCACCCAGATTTTGAAAAAACAGAAAAAGCTATGCGTCCATCGGCTACATTGAACGCAATTATTGCATCTATCTAAGCGTTAAAATACCAAAAGGTCTCCCCTTTGGTATCGTTTTTTATCTGTAGAATCTCTACTCTATAGATAAAAGGCGATAGGTTATCGTCTTGGGTTTAGCTCTCTGACCGTATGCTTCTGAGTGTTTTTGTTCGTAAAAATAGTATTGAGTATAATGAAGAGAGTGAACCCTATTTTGACACTAGGAGTTCAAAAATGGTTAAAGGTAAACGTGTCGGAATCGTAGGAGCTGGGAATGTGGGCTCTACGATTGCCTACTCACTTGCAATGTTAGGTACATGTCACGAAATTATTTTGCGTGATAACAAAATGGAAATTGCCAAGGGTAAGGCTCTTGATATGTCACAAGCTGCGGCTGCTGTACGAAGTCATACAGTTGTTAGTGTTGCGGAGAAAATGTCGGATTTAACCGATTGTGATATCGTTGTTGTGACGGCGGGAAGCCCACGTCTTCCAGGGATGAGTCGGGATGATTTGTTGATGATTAACGCTAAGATTACCCGTGAAGTGGTTGAAGGGATTGCAAAATATTCCCCCAATGCTATTATTATTATGGTTTCTAATCCATTGGATGTCATGACCTACGTTGCCCTTCGAGAAAGTGGATTTGAACGTAGCCGTGTTATTGGTATGGCAGGAATTTTGGACAGTGCCCGTATGGCAGCATTTATTCAAGAAAAATTAGGTTATGGTGGTGGGCAAATCCGTGCATCCGTTATGGGGGGGCATGGGGACGATATGGTTCCATTACCTCGTTATTCAACGGTCGCAGGGGTTCCCCTCTCCGATTTGTTGACGCAAAATGAGATTGAAGAGATTGTTCAGCGTACTCGAAAAGGGGGTGCAGAGATAGTGGCACTGTTGCAAACAGGATCGGCGTATTATGCTCCTGCGAAATCAACAGCGATTATGATCGAAGCAATCTTGAAAGATACCAAACAAATCCATCCGTGTGCTGTTTATTTAGAGGGTGAATATGGCTATCACGATGTTGTTAGTGGCGTTCCTGTTATGTTGGGAGCCAATGGAGTTGAAAAAATCATTGAAATCACATTGGATGATGCTGAAAAAGAGATGTTTGCTTCTTCATGTGCATCAGTTCAAACATTAATTGACACACTAAATACCAACAAATTTTTTGAAGGAGAGTAAGTATGGATTTTCGTGTAGAAAAAGATACAATGGGGGAAGTTCGGGTTCCGAATGATACCTATTGGGGGGCGCAAACACAGCGTTCGTTAGAAAACTTTCAAATCGGTGAAGAGAAGATGCCCTACGAGATTACCCGTGCATTTTCTTTTTTGAAAAAAGCGGTTGCTTTGGTGAACTGTGATTTAGGGATGCTTTCTAAAGAAAAAGCCGATGCGATTGCCCAAGCAGCTGATGAGATGTTAACAGGTAAGCTCGATGCCCACTATCCTCTTGTTGTATGGCAAACAGGATCGGGTACACAATCTAATATGAATAACAATGAAGTATTAGCAGCTCGTGCGACAGAAATTTTGGGTGGCGATTTTAAGACCCAAAAACTGGTTCACCCTAATGATGATGTTAATAAATCACAAAGTTCAAATGATACCTATCCAACAGCATTGCACGTTGCGGCGATTATTGCCGTTGAAACACGAT
>JAABPY010000094.1 GCA_011391735.1 Sulfuricurvum sp.
GGGTTTCAGGGCTGACACAAGTACTTAGACGACACGGTGTATCGATGGCAAATCCTCTAGGATCGGGAGTGTTGGAAAATCTCGGGCTTCACCCCTTTATGCCTCGGTTGGCACAATTCTTTTTGAACGAAGAGTTGATTTTACCCCAAATCGCCACATGGTGGTGCGGTCAGGAGAAAGAGCGTGAATACGTCCGTGAGAATCTTTCCAAGCTGATAGTCAAAACGATTGACCGTAAAGGGGATGAACCTTCAACCTATATCGGTAAAGATTTATCTCCACAGCAACAAGAAACGCTTTACGCCAAAATTTTAGAAGAACCGTACCGCTATGTGGGGCAAGAAGAGGTGCAATTTGCAACGGCTCCGACGTTAATCGAGGGGGAGATAAAACCTCGGAAAGTCGTCATTCGCTCTTTTGCCATTGCTACAGGGGAAGCGTATGAAGTGATGCCGGGAGCACTGGTTCGAGTAGGAAGCAGTGATGATACATTATTCGTTACAGGTCAAAGCGGTGGAAGCAGTAAAGATCTATGGATTGTCAACGATACTTATTCAATGACGCAGAGTATGGAGGGGATGACCCAAACCATGACGCAACCCACTTTGATAAAAGATACAACGGTATTTATGAACAGTGTTGTATCTGAAAATTCATTTGAAAATATCCCTAGTCTTCGTGCCGAAAATCTTTTTTGGTTGGGACGTTATTTGATGCGGGTGGTAATGAGTGCCCGAATGGTTCGTTTGACCCTCAAAAGTCTTGCTAATGCAACCCGTTACGAAACTTCCAATGATGCAACGGTACAAGAGACCCTTTGTAAAGCACTCACCCATTTGAGTATGACCTACCCAGGATTTTTGGGGAGAGAAAAAGTTTCCGATCCCCTTGAGGAGATATGGTCGGTAATGACGGACGCTCATCGTATAGGTTCCCTTTCTCAAGTGATCAATATGCTCTTGGGCGCATCAACGAGTACTCGTAACCTTTTACCCCTTGAGTCATGGAGAATTCAAGAACGTCTCGTGCGTGAATGGAATACTTTTTGTCGTCAATCCCAGCCAACGCAGCGAAAAATGATTGCAGGCTTAGATAGTTTACTAGTGCAATTGATGGCATACAAAGGGCTCATCGAAGAGAGCCTTTTTGCTGAACAGGGGTTAATCTTGTACGACATCGGGGCACGATTGGAGCGTTCAGGACTTCTCATCGCCAAGGCTCGCTCAATGCTCACCTCCGTCTACGATCCCTTTAGTGAATATGAGATACTCGAAACACTGTTAAGCAGCAACGAGAGTTTAAATGCTTACCGTGCTCATTACCGTTCATCGATCACATTACCACAGGTGAGTGAATTTTTATTGCTGAATATCCATTTTCCCAAATCACTTATCAGTGAGATAAATCAACTTTTAAAGGTGGTGCCCAAATTGCCTAAATTTAAACATACCCTCTATTTAAATCGCTACGAAGAACCTCTTTTTGAAGCATTTTCCCTATTGCGACTAAGTCATCGTGAACACTTGTGTGCGGTTAAAGACAATAGCGTTGTTCGAGAAACCATGGATGAACTCCTTTCTAGTGTTGCCGATAAGCTTATTATTGCTAGTAATGAACTCTCTAAAACCTATTTTGCCCATTATGACGAGTAGCGATGTTATACCATATTTATCACAGCACACAATTTAGTTACCAACAATGGGTCAGTTTTAGTCACAATTTAATTCGGTTGAAACCAAGAAATAGTCCTACTCAAACCTTAATTGATTTTTCATTAACAACGGATCCTGTAGTTAGAGAGATGGAGCATTATGACGATTATTTTGGTAATCACCTTAGCCATATACTCATACGTGATTCCCATCATCATCTGAATGTAACGGCAAAATCGTGTGTCGCAATGGATTTAGAAGCCATTGAACAACATCATTTATTAGCAGAAACATCAAAAATAGTTACTTATGCAGAGGGTCTACGTGCACTAAGAGACAATACTCCCGATGTGATTGATGCCAAACAATTTTGTCTCCCAAGCCACTTTATCCCCCTTAAAAATTATGATCTAAGAGAGTATGCAATGATCTCTTTTAGATCCGATAAATCACTTTATGCGAGTGTTGAAGAGTTTATGGGACGCATCTTCAACGATTTTCAGTTTGTTGCAGGTTTTAGTGACATTAGTACTCCCGTTTCGGAAGTGTTCAAAGAGCGCAAAGGGGTGTGTCAAGATTTTGCCCATTTATCGATTGCTGCTTTACGTTCCTTGGGATTATCGGTACGGTATATGAGTGGCTATCTCGAAACGCTCCCGCCACAAGGGGAAAAAAAATTATTCGGAGCTGATGCCTCTCATGCGTGGTTTTCCGTTTTTATTCCAGGATTTGGATGGTTTGATTTTGATCCTACCAACAATATTGTCCCCTCTCATCAACATATTCTTCTCGGATATGGGCGTGATTTCGGAGATTGTTCACCAATTCAAGGGGTTGTCCATGGAAGTGGAACGAGTCATATTGGGGTAATGGTCGATGTTTCTCGGGAAATAGTACTTTAAAAAAAAGCAATTTCTATACATAATGGTCAAATATACTCATTACTCCCTTTCCTCACACCCCCTTAAACACTTTTGAGAATTAATTATTTTTGCTCTTAGTGCGTGTGTTTTGGTATTAT
>JAABPY010000095.1 GCA_011391735.1 Sulfuricurvum sp.
GGATTTCCCTTCCAATAAGGTTTTCCATAGTAGTGCAAATGCCGATGAGGGGTTGTCAGGGTGTTTGATTAGCCGATGAGTTTGTCCTATCAGCTCTTCTTTTGAATAGCCGCAAAGGTCACAAAAAGCATCCGAAGCATATATAATAACCCCATCTTTATTTGTATGTGTGGTATAGACATATTGATTGATAATGTCGAGGGTTTTATTAAGATGTTTTGTACGATAAGCGATTTTTTCTTCAAGTTTTGTGTTTAATTCTCGTATCATATGGTGTTTTTTTCTCAGTCGCTGCAAAATCGGTCGAAATAAAAAGAGGGTAATGGCACCGATCATCCCCAGATTGATCACCAACAGCAAGATCCCTATCCTGACCGTTCGTTGATTCAAAGTATCACTGTAGTTTTGAAGTTGCCGTGTCGCATTATCAAACAAGGTGAGTATCAATGTATGATTTTTCATCAATTTTTGGTGCGCTGGGGCACTCATTTTCAAATTCGATAAACTATAGAGTTCACTAATCATACTGGGTAGTGTTGGAGCGGTGTATACAATCGATTCAGAATAACCGATATTTAGTAATTTATGAGAGAGTTCTTGATAATCGTTAGCCATATTTTGTGCGATAGTTTGTACATCACTCATCGAGGCATTTGAACCATTATGTTCCAAAAAATGTATTTTAAAAAATATCTGCTCAGTATGCATCCGCTGTTTTCCGCTAAGATTGATTAGATAGGCGTACTCTTTTTGATCATCGATAAGCCGATAAAGATTATAAAATGAGAGTCCAATAAGCATAGCAACTACTATCATGGAGGCAAAAAACTGTGTTTGAAAATTGATCTTTTTCGGGATAATCACTTTTATTATCCGCCCGTTTCGTAGAATGCACGGTTTGAAATACTAAATTCTTCCGAACCCCATAGATTTTTTTCAGGCTTATTTAGTATTACTTCTTCTAAAATCTCTTTTGCTTTCAGTATATTTTCATGTCGAATCGCCTCTTTGATACTTTTCGATCCCTCAAAATAGAGGCATCCGATCAGATCTCCTTCTGCGGTAAGGCGCAGTCGATCGCATGTAGAGCAAAAATCGTGACGGTGAGGTTCGATCGTCCCGAATCGGTATCCATCATGTGTCTCATAAAGATTAGCAGGTCCCCCCTCCTCTTTGGGAATCGGAGCGAAATCAATATGATTTTTTAAAACATCTAAAATTTCTTGAGATGTAAGACCTTTGATACCATTATGGGCGAAGCTGTTTTCCATGTATTCGATGTAGCGAATCTGTGCTCCATGGCTGCGGGCAAACTCAAAGAGCTGAACAATCTCATGCTCATTAATATTTTTTAAGATGACACTGTTTATTTTGACTTTCAACCCTACATTTAGTGCGGCATCAATTCCTCTCAATACCTGTTCCAATATCTCTTTTTGGGCAATGTATCGTGCGATATCAGGATCGAGAGAATCGAGTGATACATTGATCCGTTTGAGACCGGCTTGCTGTAGTTTAGCCGCAATAGCAGGTAATAAAAATCCGTTCGTCGTTAATCCGATATCTGTTTGGGGTGAATAGGTATGGATCATGGCAATGAGTTCATCAAGATTCTCACGGGTTGTAGGTTCGCCACCAGTAAGACGGATTTTGGTAATACCACTATCTATAGCAATTTTAATAAATGCAAATAGCTCTTCATAGCTCAGCAAATTCTCTTTTGGTACCCAACTAAAGGGCTTTTCAGCCATGCAATAGCGACAACGAAAATTGCAGCGTTCAGTTACCGATACTCGTAGATAGGTCACTTTACGTCCGAATTGATCAATTAACATACTCAACCCTTGTATTCAATAACAAGAGTATCACTGAAAAAAGAAGAATTATTCTTGACATAAGTCAAGAATGGGAATTGTTCTGCTCCATTTTGACCACGATTTTGTCCAACATCCCTTGAAATTTGTCGAGCATCTGTTGCGTATTGGCAATCTTTTCGAGAGAGTTTATCGTTAGATTTTCAGACATATCAATGTAATCTTCGATTTCTGCTTTAGAGGGATCGCTGAGTGATGTTTGCGATAGCTGCTGTTCCATTGTTTTCGCGGCATCTTCGATTTGCTCTAATGTATTTTGTGATTCGATCAAAGCACTTTGTGCTTTATGAACTACTTTTTCAACATGAAGCAAAAATGTTTTCATATCCGATTCGGCCTGCATCAGCTCACTTCTGGGTTCTACGGTGCCAATGGGTTCTGTGTGAAGATCATCACAACGAATCTGAGAAACTTCTTTGGCATTACTCAAAAAGTGATCGAATTCATCGTCAATTTTTTTACTCAGCAAGATACTACCAATAACCGCAATAAGTGTTGCAAACGCTCCCACATACTGAATCCACTGGAGTTGTTCTATTTTTTGTTCTGAAGCGACGGTATAAGCATGGACTGTTTGATCGATTTGATCTAACAGAAGATTATTCACTTCATACAGTTCCGATATCTCTGCCTCACTAGGACTTGAATTCAATTCTATTTTGACTTTGATTGTTTCGGATAGTATAAAAAACCGATCACTAAGTATCCAAATCTTTTCCAAGCGCTTAGCGATATCGTC
>JAABPY010000096.1 GCA_011391735.1 Sulfuricurvum sp.
ATTTTCGAAGGTTCGTGTTATGCGCTACAGTGCATTTGCAGCAATAGTAATTACCGCGCTCATTACGTTGTGTTATTATCAAGGGTGGTTTTGGTCATCGTTTATGTTAACCCTTCTTTTAGCCGTCCAAGCAGCTCTCTATTCCCCCGCCAAATATGGATATATCAAAGAGTTGGGAGGGGAAAAAGGGCTAAGTGCGTTGAATGCTATTGTCCAATCTTTTACGACGGTCGCTATTTTGTCGGGGATTATCCTCTATACGATACTGTTTGAAAATTCTCTTTCATTGCCCTACAAAAATGAAGCCGATATTTTGCGTCAAATCGCCCCCTTAGGATGGCTTTTAGTTGGAGGAAGTGTTATTGAGTTTATGTTGACGTTACGGTTAGTAGATTCAAAAAGTGCAGTTTATACAAAATTTAAAATGAAAAAATATTTCACAGGTCACTATTTCGGTAAAAATTGGCGTTTAATCCGTCGCAAAAAAGAGATTTTCGAAGCGATTGTTTTCTTGTCCCTCTTTTGGTCGATCTCTCAGGTGATATTAGCAGCCTTTGGGGCGTATGCCAAAAGTACCCTTGGTATCCATAACACGATTGTCGTTCAAGGGTTGATGGCATTAGCAGCAATCGGAATTATTTTGGGTTCTTTTATCGCAACACGTCTCTCACGCCATTATCTCCACAAAGGTCTTATCGTAGCGGGGGCATTGAAGATGAGTGTGATGCTTCTTATTTTACCACTAACCCATAGTTTGCCCCTTGTTGGATTTGCCTTTTTTGGTTTCGGAGTGGGGGGTGCGATGCTCATCGTCTCCCTCAATTGTCTTATCCAATCCAATACTCCCACGGTTCATTTACCGTTTGTCTTAGCAGGAAACAACTGGGTTCAAAATATTTTCATGGTCTGTGCCTTAGGATTGACGACACTGTTTGCGTACCTTGGACTCAATACGATAATGATATTTTATGCCATGATTGCCGTTTCTCTAGTATTGAGTGTTTGGACGATGATTCGCTACAACGATTATTTTATTTGGTTTCTCTTTGAACGACTTCTTGCCGTGCGTTACAACATCATCCCATTGCATACTCACTATATACCGCATGAGGGGGCGGTGTTGTTACTGGGAAATCATATCAGCTGGATTGATTGGATTTTGGTTCAGGTGGGGATAGAGAGACGTATTCGCTACTTGATGGAGCGTTCCATTTATGAGAAGCCTCTGATCCGTCCCATTATGGAAATTGGAGAAGTAATCCCTATCTCCCCCAATGGAGCCAAAGATGCCTTTAAAAATGCTAAAGCACGGTTGAAAAACAATGAAATCGTGGGGTTATTTCCCGAGGGGTCTATTAGCTATGATGGAGAAATAGGAAAGATTTATCCCGGATACCAAGTGATTGCATCCAAAGTGGAGGGGGTGATCGTCCCTTTTTATATTCACGGTATCTACGGCTCTCTTTTTTCCCGTTCTAACGCTCGACACGCAGTGTCAAAATCGTGGTTTCGACGTAATGTCCGCATTATTTATGGTGAACCTTTACCTATGGAGTCTGATCCCCAAACGGTGTATAATGCGATTACTGCTTTAAAGGAACACAATGGCTTTGAATAAACCACGATATACCCTCTTTAAAAATACCCGTTATGCCCTTAACGGTCTAGTCGAGGTCACTCAAAACGAACCCTCGTTTCGTCTTCAAATTGCCCTTTTTGTTGTTGGGATGACACTTGCGTGGAGTCTCCCCCTTGATTTTGTTCACAGTGCCATTCTTGCCGTATCGCTCTTTATCCCCGTTATTGCGGAGATTATCAACAGCTCCATAGAGCGAACGGTCGATTTGGTGACCTTTGAACATCACGAACTAGCAAAGAGGGCAAAAGATGCGGGAGCGGCACTTGTTTTTATTGCATTGGCGATGTTGTCATTTATTTGGGGGTTGACCCTTTATGATGGGCTTTGTTTGGGGTAAAGATGACAATTTTTGCAAAAGGGAGGTTGCCATGTGTTTGATTATCGCCATTTTTTCTCTTGCATTTTCGGTTAGCTTTTTTATGAAGGGAAATATTTTACTGGCTTTTGTAAGTGGTGCCGTTGGGCTGTTTTTTATTGCGCTAATGATCCGAAATATACGTTTAACCCTAAAAGAGAGAAATCCATGATTATAGATACCCATGTTCACCTTGATGATGAACGATACAAAGACGACTTTGACGAAATGCTCCAACGCTCATACGATGTAGGTGTAGGGGTATTTATTATCCCAGGCGCACACCCTTCGACGCTTGGGCGTGCGGTAGAATTGAGTGAGAAATATCCTCATATCTATTTTGCTGTTGGGGTTCATCCCTACGATTTAGAGGGCTTGGATGGCGTTAATTTCGAATACTACGCTGCGCATCCAAAGTGTGTTGCTATCGGGGAGTGTGGGATGGATTATTTTCGTCTTGAAGGGACAGAGCAAGAGAAAGAAGCGGAAAAAAAACGGCAAGCAGATGCATTTCGAACGCAAATTCGTTGGGCGAAAAAGGTTAAAAAACCGCTTATCGTCCATATCCGAGATGCTAGTCATGATG
>JAABPY010000097.1 GCA_011391735.1 Sulfuricurvum sp.
AGCTTGTCCGTTGATACCCTGCTTGAGGTGTTGGTTTGGTTTCTACTAAACGATGTTAATTGTGTCAGCAGTGCTGACACTTTTTGCTTTTAGATTAACTCCAATTCTTCTGAGATGTCTTTTATGAGTTTAGAAAATGGTTTTTTCGATAAATCATCATTTTCATCTATAAGATTAAAAATATATTTTTTGATTTGTTGGAACGGTATACCCGTTAGATTTTGCAATTCTTTTAAACGGCTTTCTGGATAAAGTTCGGCTCTTTGAATCATTTCAAAAACTATATTTTTGTGGGCTTTGTAACGTTCGTTTAGATGAAATATTTTGATATATTTATCGTAAATATCACTAAATTGCTCTTTTAATGGAATATCAATATCATCGCCTGATTTGATATGTAGATTATCACAAGAGGGTTTCAAAAATAGTTTGAATTTTACTTTTTCATCGAAATCATACCTTTGCGAACTTGGAGCTAAGTTTTGAAACTCTTCATTTTTCTTTAATTTACTGTTACAAGTGTAGCAACTAGGAATTAGGTTATATAAAGAGAGCGCCAAATATGGGTAAGTTGCTTTATCATAATAATGGTCTAAGGTAAATTCATTTCGATAATTTTCATCATCAATTTTATACTTATTGACAAAATGAATATTACAAAAATAGCAAGTTCGTGTTTGAAAGTTTTTTTCAAAAAACTTTGATATAGGACTTTGAAATTTATTTTCATATTTAAAAACTTCTTTGAGCTCCTCTTTTGCTTCGTATATAAATTTCTTTTTTTTCTCAATCGTTTTATAGTTGATTTTTGATAGCTCTATAATTCGAAGCTCAATTTTATTAATGAAACATTTCATATTTTCAGGTTGTAGAAAAATAATATCTTCAAAAGATATGTCAAAAAATATTACATCATACGGATATTTTGATTTTAATTCCTCAAATTTCTTTTTAACTATTTTTCCATTTTTACTTTCAAATTTCGTAGAAAATAAAGATTTCAAATATTTACATTCTAATTTTTTTTGAGGTATTGGATATTTTAATTTAATCATTTCACTTGATCCAAATATGCTTGTAACTCTTCTTTTGAGAATTGTTTTAAAAGCTCATTCTTTTTATTTGTTTTATATTCTTCTGTATCAAATATTTGTTCAAGTTCATCCAAATAGTTTTCAACAATAGTCTTTAAAAATGGTTCTCCGATGATATTTTGAATATGTCTAAAATTTTTAATATTATCTTCAAATTCTTTTTCGTCTTCTATTTTAGAATTTTTACTTGTTTTTACCTTCTCGTAAAAATCTTTTATGACTGTAATTTTTCCTCTTGCAAACTCTCCCATCAAACCATCTTTCATAAAAAAGCCATGAGAAAGGAGTGTGTGGATGTTGGCTCCGAAAGTTTCGATGTTTGGGTAAACCTGCTTACCTTTTTCTAAAAATATTACATTATCAATAAAATCAAATTCAAAAAAATCACTATATTTATTAATATATATTTCTTTCTCTTGTTTCTCTAATGCACTAACTTCTTTCACTAATTTTTTGCCAAGTCCTTCAGAAATCTTAAAATACTTATCAAAGTCAACTTTTGAAACAAATTCTATTTTTTGAGTTGTTAGTTTTTTGTGTATTTTTTCTTTTGTTAAATAAAAATCATGAGTTGCTTCACTATTCTCTAATAATTTTAATATTAAGAATTGAAGATATTTATCATTATTTATACCTTGAAAATTTGAAATTTGAGTTTGTTGTTCAGTGCTTGTATTTTGAATGTAAATAACATCTCGTTCATGTTTTGATAACGGATATAATTTATCATTAGTAATTAGTTTTTCAAATTTTCTTTCAAAATCACACAATTTTATTTCAATTTTAGTTGGCAAATACATAAAAGAAGATAGTTGAAAATTTTTATTTTTCGAGTAATCATAAACAATCATTTGTGCTATTGAGGCATTATCTAATAAGAATTGATTTTCTATTTTTTTATCGTTTGAATAAATATAATAATCTAAAATATTTTCGATTTTTTCGTCATCATTAAATGTATTAGAATCGTGATGATCTATTGATTGTATTTTGTAGGTTTTATCTTTTATTTTAAATGCTAAAGAAAAATTATTGTTATTGTTATGGTCATTATCAACAATCAAATTTCTATTTTTATTATGTTCAATACGAAATATTTCAGCTAAAAATTCTAAAATACTACTCTTCCCACTCCCATTTTCACCAACAATAGCAGTTACGCTAATATCTTTACCAAAAAAATCTTTCAAAGAATTATCTTTTGGAGTTACTGTCAACTTACTTTTATCTGATAATTTTTCATTTTCATAAATTGGTGTAAATTTGACATCAAAGTTTGGTGAAAAATTAAACCCTTGCTTCTTAATATTTTTATAATCCTCAACCCACAAATAAATAAGTTCCATCTATTTAATCCCTTCTCTTTTCAAGTCTGTTTATTTCACTAGACATAGATTATATCCTTTAAAATTGCTTTGTTTGTATCGGGGACAAAATCAACTTTTGTTTTCAATTTATTTTGCAATTCATCTCGTA
>JAABPY010000098.1 GCA_011391735.1 Sulfuricurvum sp.
GTATCACGCTGTTCGACTAATCCAACCAATGCCGAGACTGTCTGATCATAATTTTCATGCAACTCTTGCGTCCTCTTTTGCACCATAACTTCTAGTTCGCTTTGATAGTTTTGGGCTTGCTGGATCAGATTAATTTTAAAACATGACTCATAAAGTGCACTCAAAAGTTGATGATAATCAACAGGCTTTAGAATATAGGCATTGACCCCTATATTAATCGCGTCGACAAAATAGGTGATTTCGGTAAAGGCGGAGAAGATCATGCACTCTTGCTGTGGTACCAGTTCCTTGATTGCTTTGAGCATCTCTATTCCGTTTTTCTTGGGCATCATAATGTCACTAAGGACAATATCGGGGCGATGTTTATGAAATTCGATAAGCCCCTCTTCTCCGTTTGAAGCACTGTAAACAGTTTTGAAAAGTTTCGAAAGATAATGGATCATACTCTGACGTAGCGCATCCTCATCCTCCACTAGCAGTAGCGTGTAGTTTTGGCTTAAGTTGCTAAGTGTCTTAATCTCTATCATTTGGATTCCTTTGGGAGGGTGATGGTAAAGCAACACCCATCATTACTATTGTCCACACGAAGGGTACCATGAAGATGATGTTCGATAATCATTTTACTCATATACAGTCCTAGCCCCGTTCCGTTTGATTTTTCTTTGGTCGTGAAATAGGGATCAAAAATATTTCCGATAATATCGGATGAAATTCTACCCCCATTATTGCATATTTGCAATATCACTTCCCCCTCTTTGGAAAAAGAGTGGATCATGATCTCCCGATTGGAGCTGGAGTGCTCTACGAGTGCCTCTTTGGCATTATTCAAAATATTCACTAGCACTTGCATCACCTCTCGCCGAAATACCTTGACGGAGAGTTGGGCTTCTTCTCGATGCAAAACAATTGCATTGTGTTCAAGACTCTTATTGACAAGAGAGAGGGCATCATCGACAATATCGCTCAAAAGAGTGTTCTCTTTCTCTTTGTCGGGTTTAAAAAAGTTCCTAAAATCGTCAATCGTCCGAGAAAGTTGCTGTGTCATCTCCAGAATCTTATGTCCCATGATTGAGACTTCATCACTATCAAGACTCCCCATCATTATATCCAAGATGATAGTATTCGCCTCCATGGCGATCACCGTTATGGGCTGTCGCCATTGATGGGCGATCATACTAATCATCTCCCCCATCGCCGCCATACGTGATTGCATAATCATCATATTCTCTTTTTCTCGTAGCTGTTCAAGGGCATGGTTCAAATCATCTTGAATACGTTCATCGGCAGTAATATCAGTAAAGGTAGCAATATTGCGCCATCTCTCCCCAATCTCAACTGCCGCAAAATTTACGGCAAAAATAGTCTCTACCCCAAAACGTCGCATCATCACTTTGTACTGTGTATTAGGATTGGCTTGTAATAGTTCGATCCAGTTTTGACCGTTTTGTTCCGCTACCAAGAAGTTTGGTTTTTCCATATTTTCGAAAAAGTCACAAATACAACGATGTTCCTTCAAAAAATCCTCGATGGAGTTGTATTGAGAAAAAAAGTTCAAAAAAGCTTGATTCACATCCACTAATATCTTCCCGTCGGTAAAAACAACGATGTTAGGTTGGGCATCCAAAAGGGCTCGATTGGTGTGTGCCGAAACTTCAATCGTCTCAGCCATCGTATTAAGGGTATGACTTAATTGCACCATTTCCACAGATCCTCCCGAATCAAACCGTCCCGACAAATCCCCTGAAGCAATTCGTAATGCTGAATCTTGTAACTTCCGAATTGGTCGTCCTGCAAGGCGTTCGAACAACCACCACCAAAGGGCTCCTAAAACAAGCAGCACCGTTGCTTGAATACCCAGTCGCCAAAGTAGCATCCAAAATGTTTCGTTATAACGCTCACCGTAGTCGTTCATCACTACTAAGCTTCCTAGACGTACAGGGTTAAGAGAACCCTCTTTAACCTCAAATGTGATCGGAATCGCTGCGACAATTTTGTCATCCGTATACTCTGAAATTTTCAGCTTAACTTGCGTAATCGATTGATAAATCAGATGCCACTGAGAGGGGGTAAAAAGTGTTTTGGGAAGATATTCACGATAGTTGGGATTATTGGAGGCGATCACCGTCCCGAACTCATCGAGAAGAACAACGGTATCATCATCTCTATTGGACGCCAACTGTGCAATCTCGTCGATAATACGATCCCCCTGCCTTGCTTGGTAAAGGATATTTATCTGCGCTTGTGCACGGTTAAGCTCATTGCGCACATTCTCTTTTGCCTCATCGATCATCCGAGTGCGTAACATAGGCCAATCGATCCCAAAGGTATTAATAATCAAAAATAGCTCGACAATGACCAATGCAATAGGACCTAGCCATTTGAGTCGAAATGAGTTTTTCATTTTAGTATTTCATCCATTCGATCCCCTTAGAATTCACCTGCCAAAGCGAGTAATGGATATTCGTTAATGATGCGAATTCGCCAAGCTATTGTAGCAAAATTTTCTATAATAAGTAGAAGTTATACTCTATGTTTGAAGTAATGAAAAAATAAGTAGAGAGCCCTCCAC
>JAABPY010000099.1 GCA_011391735.1 Sulfuricurvum sp.
AAAAAGAAAATTAATTGTATGTTTCTATTGACGTAAAATAGGAGGCTTTGTCCACTTTGTGGTAAAATCACCCAAAATAAATGGAGTTGGGAGATAGAATGAAAAAACTTCCCTACGGTATCAGTGATTTTAAAGCCGTTCAAGAGGAGGATTATTACCTCTTTGATAAAACAAATTTTATCCCCAAGCTTGAGCAAATGGGACGATATTTATTTTTCATTCGTCCAAGGCGGTTTGGAAAATCCCTTTTTCTCT
>JAABPY010000100.1 GCA_011391735.1 Sulfuricurvum sp.
ATAGAGTGTTATTATGATTTAAAATATAAAGATAACTTTGAAGAGATATTCAAAGGGACGACTATTTTAGATAATCCTACCAAGGAGAGAAACAGTTACCATATTTTACGATTTGATTTTAGTGCCATTGACAGTAGCCGACCTAGAGAGAGTATGAATGAATATTGTAACATTCGGCTTGAAAACTTTTTGCATAAATATGATTTGTCTTTAAAGTTTGGGGAAAATTTTATGGATAATCTCAATAGAGTCTTAACCTATTTTGAAGAGACAAACAAAAAAATATACCTTCTCCTCGATGAATACGATAATTTTATCAATAAAATTCTTATCTCCGATCAAAAAGATTATGAGGGGTATATTACCGATAAAGAGGCGATATTTAAACAATTCTTTACGGTGCTAAAAGTGGCAACGGGAGGAGTTAATGCTCCCCTTAAAAAGATGTTTATTACAGGTGTCTCCCCTATGGCTCTTTTTGATGTCACTAGTGGATATAACATCGGGATGAATATCACCACAAACCCGATTTTTAATACGATGGTAGGGGTAACGCAGGGGGAACTTGATGCGCTAATAAAGTTCTATAATCTTGAAGAAATGGTCGATAGGGAAGTGATAAAGCGGTGGTATAATAATTATCTTTTTAGTGAGATGGCAGAGACCACTGTTTATAACACTGATATGATTTTGTATTATATTAATAGTTTTTTAATCAATGGGTATCCCCCCAAAGAGCTGATCGATATTAATGTACGTAGTGATTACAGTAAGTTGCGGTTTTTGATTTATACCAACAAAAAACTCAACGGTAATTTTGAAACTCTTCAAAATCTTATTTATGATAATGCAGTCAGTATTTCCCATATTGTTGATAATTTCTCCGCCCTTGAATTGACCAAAGCTGAAAATTTTAAATCGCTTATGTACTATTTGGGACTTGCCACGATTGAGAGTGGCGGATTGAAGCTAAAGCTGAAAATTCCAAATGAAACGATTAAAAGAATAGCGTGTAGCTATATCCGAGACTCTCTTGAACTTGAACAGATATTTACCCTCAATTTGGATACGTTTAACGATAAGCTTGCCAATTTTGCCCAAGATGGGGATCTTGACGTATTCCATTATTTGGGGGAACGGATCAAAGAAAACTCGGGGATACGAGATTACATCAAAGGGGAAGATTTTGTGAAAACATTTTGTCTTGCCTATCTTAGTTTGAGTAACTATTTCGTAGCACGAAGTGAAATGGAACTCAATAAAGGATTTGCGGATATTTATCTTGAACCTCTTAATCCTTATGGCACCTACGCTGGACTTTTGGAATTTAAATATATCAAACGCAGTGACTTTAGTGAAGCACTTTTGGCGCAAAAAATAGGGGAAGCAAAAGAACAACTTTCTCGCTATAGTGATGATATTATCGTGAAGAATCTAGAAAAACAGGAAAAAAAAGTAAAATCAGTGGTAATTGTCTTTAGTGGCTGGGAGATGGTGGCGGTTGAGTGAAAGGATTATCTTAGTTATTATCAATTACAATAAACACTTCAAAATTACTATAAATGGAATACTTTTTGCGTATCGATAAATTTTTAAATGCCGTTAACCTGACTAAGCGTCGTGCAATTGCACAAGATATGATTGAAGAGGGAGTTGTTCTCATCAATGGGAAAGCCGTTAAATCGTCAAAAAATGTTGCAATAGGGGATATACTTACCCTTGTTTATTTGACGAAGGAACAGAAATTCGAAGTGTTACAGCTTCCGACGATCAAATCAACTCCAAAATCACAACAACATCTCTATGTCAAGGAACTGGTATGAATCGGGGTGATTTTGAGGCGTTGTTTGAACATCGTCTTAGTGATGAAGATATGCGAGAATTCTTGTCTTCGTTGGTGCTTAATGAAACAACACCCTCATCCATGATCGCTACAGCGGCAGCGGTAATGCGCGAGCACGCTATCACGCTAGAAGTAGCACCGAGTTTAAAAGCAAAACTCATTGATGTTGTGGGGACAGGGGGGGACAAGAGTGGAAGTTTTAATGTTTCTTCCACCGTTTCGATCCTTTTGGCAGGGTGTGGGGCGTATGTTGCCAAACACGGTAACCGCTCGATTACTTCCAAATCGGGGAGTGCCGATGTTCTTGAACATTTGGGGATAAAACTCGATTTGGGTCTCCAACAAAGTGCCGCA
>JAABPY010000101.1 GCA_011391735.1 Sulfuricurvum sp.
GCCGTCAGTGCGGGTTTTAAGCCAGTGGTAACTTGTCACTTCAGGATGCGAAGCAATAATCCTGCCAATTTCGCCCACCATCTCTGCATCCAACGCACGGTCGAGCAATATCTCGATACCCTCTTGTATAATCCCATACGCCGAATAGACAATATAAACGCCTATACCCAAACCAAATATCGCATCAATGGCATGTATCTGCGTAACATACACCAATAACAGTGCCACAATGACAGCTACATTGCTCCACACATCTGTTTTGTAATGCAAGGCATCAGCCTTAATGACAAGATTGTTTGTCTCTTTAGCTATTTTCAGCAAATACTGTACCAACAAAAATGTAATCACAATTGAAACCGTCATCGCAATAATCGACGGTGCAACAAGGCTTGTTGTTGAACCATGATACAGTTTTTTTACCGCTTCATAAATAATAAACATACCTGATATGGTAATGACCGTTCCTTCTATCACCGCAGCAATAGCCTGTACTTTACCTTTGCCGTACTGGTAGGCTTCATTGGGATGTTCTTCTGCTTTTTGAATCGCAAAAAAGTTAAACACGGATACAAGCATGTCTAAAAGCGAATCTATCGCAGAGGCAAGGACGGCAATCGAACCGCTCGCAAGACCAAGCACAAGTTTGACCAACACCAACAGTGTAGCCACCGAACTTGAAACCAGTGTCGCACGTTTTTGAGATGACATTTTCATATTTTTATCCAAACCTCTGTTCTTTTTTTTCTTTCAGTATTGCTAGCATATTGACTCCCAATAGCCCTATAGATGCACACAGATAAAGCACCATTATCATCCATAAAGCGGCACTGATCATCTCCAAGAAAGGGAAGAACAAACAAATGCGGTAGAGTATCCCTAGCACAACTGTATATTTGACTGTCGTGTGCAAACGCATATAAAATGTGCTGATTGTTTGTTCTCTGCACGTCGTACATCTATTTTCCAAAGCTCTTTGTTGCTGTTTGTCTAGCAAGCCATAGACCCATTTTAAAAAATAACGCGACAGGGTAATAACCAAAGCAATACGCACAATCACTAAAAGCGCCTCTAGCCAAAAACCTTGTGGTATTTTAGCCCAATACTCAAAAAATAGGGTCGCAAGACTCGAACCTTCATACAGATAATAGCCATACAACAAAGAAACACTCATCCACCCTGCCCACAATGCGAATTTTAACACCAAAAAGACGTATGTTTTGGCTTTTTCTATTTTGGATTTGTGTTTTTCATAAGAAGTCGTATTTTTCATCAGTCCAAATGCAATAACATAGTGCAATGCAAGCAAAGCATACACGCCTAAAACCATGATTAGAAGCACAATAAAAATAAAAATATCTTCGTAAAAATGGTAGGCATCCATCATGCATGGCCTTGGAGTAATTTGGAAAAGGATTCTATCATAAATTTGAGCGAAAAAGTAAGATGGGTTGAGATTACGCTGCATCACGACTGTGATGCAGCATTTAAAACTATAGTGCTTTAGTCGCCAAAGAGGTGATTCTTGCGACAAATTCACCTTTATCTTTAGGCTCAAGCCCTTCAGAAAGTTTCGCAGAATCAAGCAGTATCCATGCGATGTCCG
This sequence comes from Sulfuricurvum sp., assembly GCA_011391735.1. Taxonomy (GTDB): domain Bacteria; phylum Campylobacterota; class Campylobacteria; order Campylobacterales; family Sulfurimonadaceae; genus Sulfuricurvum. The sequence goes on from JAABPY010000101.1 coordinate 1,604, forward strand.
AAAAGAGGCTCTGGTCACTCAAACCATCTAGTTTTTTGATCATTTCATGCTCTGGATTGATCTCCAATACCAGTTTAATCTCAGGCATCGATTGACCTATCTGCGCAAAAAGTGCTGCCATACTTGCCATAGGATCAGAGGTGTCTTTGAGCACACAAGATGGGCTTGTAGTAAGCCTGGTAGATATCTTGACCTCTTTAACTTCATCACCCAATACCGCTTTAATCTTGTCTGTGAGCGGCTTAAACTCTTTAGATATCTCTTCCTGCTCCTCTTTGGTTTTAGAATCCGGTGCGTCTATAACCGTAATATCACTCAGGCTCCACTCACCATATTCGCCTATCATCGGTGCCACAAGCTCATCGACCTCTTTATCATCCATAATGAGTACTTCGATGTTTGCTTTTTTATACGCTTCAAGCAACGGTGAATTTCTCAATATTTTTTCATTTTCACCCACGATATAATAAATCTCTTTTTTCTCAGAATCAGCACGGGAAACATACTCTTCAAACGAGACTAGCCCATCCTCGGATGAACTTTTATATCTGACGATATCAAGCAGTAAATCTCGGTTTACCATATCGGTATAGATACCTTCTTTGATCATTCTGTTGTATTGTGATGTAAATGTCTCCATTTCTTCACTGTTAAATTTCTTGATAGTTTGGAGTATCTTTTTGGTTGAATTTTGTTTGATATTTGCCAAAATTCTGTTCTCTTGCAGCAATTCACGCGAGACATTCAGAGGCAGATCTTCACTGTCTATGATCCCTTTGACAAAACGCAAATACACCGGCAACA
>JAABPY010000102.1 GCA_011391735.1 Sulfuricurvum sp.
GGTGCTAGAATTAATGACAACTTTCAGACGCTAAAGCCAGTCTTTTGAGGTTTGTTGGGTATAGGATGAAAAAAACAACATTATTACTACTGTCGGCATTGAATGTATGGGCGGATGATGGGTATGAGGCGTATCGCCAAAGTATCACTGAGGAGTATAACGCCTATTATGAAAAAGAGATGAAAGCGTATCAAGGGTTTATCGAAACCAGTGACGGTATCCCCGATAAAATCAATCCCTATCAAAAAGTGAACATCGTACCGCCACGCCCTATTGTCACCAAGGTCGTACCGCCACCTCCAATAGTCAAGCCCATTCTCCCAACTCCTAGCCTTGTGGTGACACCGCCTCCTGTTGTCAAAGTGCCTACTCCCCAAATCAAACCTATTATCCCTGAAGCCAAAATACTTGCAAAACCCCAAAATACCTTACCGCAAGGAACCCCAAGCGGATCTCAAATCAAGACGGTGAATTTGGATAAGATTGATGTTAAGAAACTATTACCGCCACCACCTCCTCTTATTGCACAAACCCCATCGACAGTAACGGTTCAAACGATGCAACTCTCCTTTTTTGGGTCATCGATTCCTATCGATCAAAGTGCCATAGCGTTTACTAAAACATTGCAATCTTCCAAAGAAGTATCGGATTTGGCGGAGGAAATTCACACTAAGGATATACCGTTAATCAAGCGTCTAAAAGCCATCCGTAGTGACTATGCACTAAATGATTGGGATATGGTTGTATTGTCGCAAGCGTTGATGAATACACTCTATTTGGTAAAGGATGAGAAATTAAAAACCCTTCATATTATCGATGTCTTACGCGCTTTAGGGTACAAAACTCTTTTAGCGGAGGGAACAGATAAGAAATTCTACTTTCTTGTCCCAACAAAACAGCCTTTATATTCCAAATCCTTTTTCACCCGTGATAATACGAAATATTATCTTTTCGCCGTTGATGAGCACCCACGAGCCGATGCGAAAGTGTCGATTAGCTTCTATAAAAGTGCCGATGATAGTCAAGGTTTGCCATTAGATATGCGGATGCTCAAAGATCCCCTTATCGCAATGGATCCCCAAACCGTGAATCTAAAATGGGATTTTGAGACGAAAAAATACACTATGAATGTCACCCTCAACAAAAATCTTACCGCATTAATGGATATGTACCCCCAAGTAGAAAATGATGCCTACTTGCAATCACGTTCAGGAGAGAAACTCGTACGAGAACTTTCGTCGAATTTGATGAATGAGAGTAAAAAGAACCATTTTACCCAAGATCAGTCCATCGCCTTTATCCTCCGTTTTTCGCAACAAGCGTTTACCTATAAAACCGATTTTGATGCGTATGGATTTGAGCGTCCACTGTTTGTTGAGCAAACGATTTTATTGCCATACTCCGATTGTGAAGATAGAGCGATTTTATTGTCACGATTGTATCAAGAGGCGTTAGGATTGGATACGGTCGGATTGCGTTATCCGGGACATTTGTCACTTGGGGTATCGTATAGTGGAAAAGGAGATTTTTACACGACCCATAATCAAAATTACTACGTAACTGATGGAACCTATTTCTACTCCAATCCAGGAATGAGTCAACCGAGCTTTAAAAATGTGGCAGCGAAATATTTGGAAACGAAGTAAGTTTGTATCCCCGATTTAATCGGGGATACAACTCTTTTGAGGACTATTTTTTAAACTCTTCAAAATCTTCTTTTGTCTGATTTTTAGTACTTTGGAACGATTCGGAAACAACAATCTCAGGTCCTTCTATTGAACCTACAAAATCATTGGTTAATTTATAGAGAAGTTTTGTTTTATAGCTTTGAGGTTTGCTATAACTATGCTGTACTTTTAGGGAATTGCTGAACGTTCCATCACCAAAAAGCCATTTTACCTCTTTTATTTTGAGATTAAGGCTTTTGTTGATATACGAAAAATTAACCAACAGCGGTGATTTTCCTGAATTCTTTGAGGTGACAATCTCAATATCGGGAATAACTTGAGGGGTTACTTGGTGAGTAAGTGGTGCTTTGTACTCCTGAATAACGGGGAGATGTTCAGTTGACCGATTTCCCGTATAGAGGTACATTTGGGGAATGATCGTCTGTGTTGAAATCCCTGGACCACTCCAGTATAATTTGGCAGCAGTGTATCCTGTATTTTCATAATAATTCATCTCAATACGGTGAAAACCAGCAGAAAGTGTTATTGTGTTATAATACTTTGTCTCTGGTTGAACGATCCATTTATCAATCAATAAAGCTTCATCGATATAAAGTTTTACCCCATCATCGACGGATGTATAAAATGTCCAGTCTCCAGTTGTTGGAATATTGACATAACCTGTCCATTTGGCTTGAAAATAATCATTATCAATAGGATCCCCTGGATTCCCCATATTCCAATCAAAATTAATATTGCTGTCTATTCTTGACAAATTAACAGTTCCTGAAATCGGATACGTTTTACACTCTGTCGAACTCCCCTTATTATAATATTGTCCCAATAACCCATTTCCATTGCCCCATCCTACAACGGCAAATAGCATGGAAAAAGTAGAACCAACCATTATTCGAGACAAAAGCTTACCGACCTTCATTTTACCCTCCTCGGGATTATTGTATTGCACACCATTACAGGTGCGGATGTTAACTAGCACTGTTTCTCTCTTCTTAGATTATTCCACGACCATCCATACATACAGCTCATCTGTCGTCTTGTCTTCCCAAAAACTTTGAATTTTAGCCGTGACAACTTTTCCATTTGTTGTTTGAAAACTGTAGCTTTCCAAACTAGTCGTAGCGTTTTGTGATGTACCGACAGTGGATATTTTTTGGATAGTGCTTACTTCCACCCCCATTTGTTTGGCAATCTCATCAAGAGCACGGCTAATCGCCAACGTTCGTTGAGCTGTTTTGCCATTGTAATGGGGTTTTGAAATCCCCACTCCCCCTAATTTCCCATCTTTGGATGTTTCATAAACCCATTTTGGTTGTGACGATGGTGCACTCTCAAAATGGGTCGCTGTTGGAATAAGGGGAGTAGAAGAGGGGACACATCCTGCTAATAATAGCGCACCCATTAAAAGGGGCGCATACGAAAAGTATTGGGTATTCACAGTAAAATTACTGTGCCGATTTTGCGTCTAATTTGTCGAGAGAAGCATCAAGTTCATCTTGTGCTTTTTTCGCTTGGAATTGTTGCCATAATGCTTGATCGTTTTTAAAGCTTGTTTTTACCGTATCTTTGACAGCTGCAACGACTTTAGAAGGGTCCTGCATGACGACAAGAACATACAGTGTCCCCGATTTAGAGATCCATTGTTTGGAGACTTTAGAGCCGCTCAAATCTTGTTTCGCCAATTGTTTGGAAACATTGGCAACCACTTTATCAACCGTTTGTTGATCACCAACCCCCGTTGTTTGGGTGAAGTTTTTGAGCATATTGGTAACATTGACTTGAATTTGACGTGCTAAATCATCACGACCATTTCCCGTCGCCTCTGTTTTGGCAAAACTCATCCCTGCACCACCAATTTTGGCAGAACCAACCGCCGAAATAGCCCCTTCAACACCTGACTCTAAAACCCACGCAGGGGCACCGTCAAATTCTTGTTGAACAGCCGATGGAGCTTGAGCTACTACCGACGTTGGTTCTGGAGTACATCCACTCATGACTAGTATGCTAGCGGTTGCTAGACTCATTAGGGCTAATTTAGATTTCATTGGTTTTCCTCTTCGTTTGGTATTTAGTGTAACGCTATCACAAATTTTATTGTAATTTACTTAGTAAAGCTATGAATACTAAATGAATAGATCCACAAACCCTTTTTTGTAATCATATTTGACATAATCACCCAATCTGATTTGATCGGCTACTTCTTTGTCTTCAATCAAAATCCATGAGGTATTGGGGGTGATTTGGTCACTTACTTTTCCCTCGCCGATATATATTTCTTCATTCGTTACGGTGCCGTTTAGCGGATTGACTGTGCTTCGCATTGCATAGAGTTTGACTTTGAGATTATACGTAGCACCTTGTAGAGACCCAAGTTGTGCCAAGAAAATGGTTTTACCCTCATTATTACGACGTTCGGTAATATACCCTTTAGGGCTAAATTGGTTCAACAAATCTACCTTGATACTACTAGGGGCATTTTCTGCCGCCTTTGAAATTAATCCCTCTGCATCGAAGTGAGATTTACAGTACCCCTCTTCACTATAAGAATTTGAACCTGAAATTGAAAAAGAGTCAATAACTTTTAGGCTAGGAAGTTCATACAGCTTCATGGTACCGCTGACACTCCCTTGATACGAACACGTTGCGGGTGAGGTGTAGCATTTTCCGTTTTTATCACATGACGTTCGTGCTTCACTAAATTGGGATGAGACACCGCCACTACTCACCGATCCTGAAATAGCAACATCAGCAACATCAGGACCTTGATACGTTTTTCCACTATCCCCTTTTAGTTCAACAAGTGAGAGTTCTTGTTGAAGTTTTACCGCAGCACCACGATCGACGAGTTCAACAAGCTTCGAATTAACGAGTATCGATTCGGTACTGTCCGCAACTGCTTTCCCCGCATCAACACGTCGAATGAGATCGGTTGATCCATTTTGTAATGCCATGACGACAACTTTTGGTTTTTTATGCTCAAGTTCGCTCGCTGTTGGCATAATATCCGCTTTCGCCATAGAGACGGGTTTATACTCTGTCAACTTTACTTTGGGACCACACCCTGTTAATCCGATAATTACAGCACTGGTGATTAAATAGGGGAGAGCTTTTTGGAAATACGTATTCATCTGTAAATGCCTTTTTTGGTAAAAATGGTGTGAAAAAATATTAACAATATTTTATAACATAACAATATTATTAAAATCACAAACGATTTTAGCCAATCAAATCTTAAATCTCAAAGTTAATATTTCTATTTTAATAGTGAGTTGTGGTAAGGTTTCATATAAAATTTAAAAGGATAAGTATGAAGAGTTTACTGGTTTTAATAGCATTAGGAATAGCGTTAATCGCTTCAGAGAGTGTTCCATCGTGGTATTTTAATCCACCATCGGACAATGAAACGAGTTGGTATGGAGTGGGTGAGGGGAGCACATTGCGTCAAGCCAAAGACAGTGCATTAGCCGATATTGCATCACGGTTAAGTGTCACGATTAGTTCTAAAGTCTCCAAAAATGCAACCCAAACCTCAACGGGTGCATTCTCATCGTACAATCAAAACGTCAACGTCAATCAAGAGAGTGAAGTAAAAAAAATAGCCTTTAATAATTTTGAAGTGGTCTCTACTAGTCAAAATGATTCCAAGGCATTGGTACTAGTAGAGGTGGATAAAGCAAAATTTCTGAAAGATCAGTTACAAACGCTTACCGATACGGTCAACGATATTAATGGGCTACAACCTAAAGGGAAGTCAATTTTAGAGCAGTATCAAGAGTTAAAGAGCATGGCACCCGATGTTGAAAAAGCGAAGACTATTCTCTCTATATTAACGACGTTTGAAATCCCTTTTGATCGAACAAAGATGGCGCACGCCGTGAGTGATTATCGTGATTCTCTTGATACTGTCCGTTCCAAAATAGAGTTTTACATCAGTGCTGACAACGATTCACGCTACAGTGCAGATGTTTTAAAGGAGGCGTTGGCAACTGAAAAAATCAAAATAGCGCAACGGTTCAATCGTAATAATAGTAACTTAGTGATTATTAATTTGGATACGGAAGCGACGACGAAACAACTTTTTAATACCTATATGGTCAATACTCGCACCACCGTTTCCCTAAAATCCAAAGAGGGGGCGACGATTTCGACTTTTATTGTGGAGTCACGAGGGAACTCCTCGATTGATTATGCAACCGCTCTTAAAAATGCCAGTAATAATTTCAAACAACAAGTAAATGAGAAAGGGATTTTCACCTTTTTAGGGATCAATTAGATCCCGAAAATCTTCTTCGCTCGTTCTAAATCTTCCACGGTATCGATTCCAAATCCACTGCTGGCAACTTTCACCATGGAGATCTTCTTCCCATGATAGAGAGCTCGTAGCTGTTCGAGTTTTTCAATATCTTCCAACGGTGCTTCCCCCAATGCGCAAAAATCGTGCAAGCTTTTTTTTGTAAATCCATAAATTCCAATATGTCCGAAATAGGAGGCTTCACCACTACGGTTGAATGGGATAGCAGATCGGGAGAAGTAGATGGCATTTTGGGCATCATCCGTGATAACTTTCACCATATTGGGATCATTTGCCGATTCGGTATTGATTGCATTATAACAACTTGCCATAATAAAAGGGGCATTTTGAGATTTGAGGTCATTGAGTCGTTCGATGAGCAAAGTCAACACTTCAGTTTCAATAAAAGGCTCATCCGCTTGGACATTGATAATAAGCTCATCATCGGGAATATCCAAAATCTGAGCGCACTCGTTGATACGGTCGGTACCGCTTTTATGGGTCGTGGAGGTGAGACGTGCTTCGACACCGTGAGCGGCACAAATAGCAAGAATTGTCTCATCATCGCACGCAACAACAACACGGTCGATAGATGCGACCCGTTTGGCAGTACGGATCACCATCGGCAACCCTCCAATATCAGCGAGCACTTTTTCAGGGAAGCGAGTAGAAGCAAGGCGGGCAGGGATGATAATCATGGTGTAACCTCATATAATGATATAATTGTTTAATTATATCCCAAAGGGGTAGAGATTGGATGATATGAATTTGTTTTGACCAAAAACGATTAGTTGAAAGGGGAATGAGGTCGATGCCCTTGGCTACATCTCAAGCTATGCAGGCTTACAAGGGAATTTCAATGAGGATTATATCGAAAAAACAGTATAATTTACGATAAATCGAAATGAAGTGATTAGTTGTTAAATAGCTGTAATTATGAAAAGAATTTAATAAAGATGTTGGTATGAAAAATTTAGCTTATATTGATTTATTCTCTGGTTGCGGTGGCTTAGCGTTAGGCTTACATAACGCTGGTTGGAAAGGTTTGTTTGCTGTTGAAAAAAGTAAAGATGCATTTTCGACTTTGAAACATAATCTTATAGACAATAACTCAAACTTTGATTGGCCAGATTGGTTAGCAAAACAAAATCATGATATCAATAATATTATTGAAGAACATGAAGAAGAATTAAAATTATTACGAGGAACAATTTCCCTTGTAGCAGGTGGACCGCCATGTCAAGGCTTTTCCATGGCAGGAAGAAGAAGAGAAAAAGATGATAGAAACAAACTGATTGATTCATATATTAAATTCATAGAACTTGTACAACCAAAAGTTTTATTTTTTGAAAATGTAAAAGGTTTTACTATCGGTTTTAAAAAAGGCAATGAACGAGGTCAAGCATATTCTGTTTATGTTGTAGAAAAATTGCAAGAGCTAGGTTACAATGTACATGGAAAGATTGTTGATTTTTCTGAATACGGAGTACCGCAAAAAAGACAAAGATATATTTTAGTGGGTATGAAAATTGGGGAATCAAAAGATTTTTTTGAAGCTATAACTCAAAATAGAGCAGAGTTTTTTAAATCAAAAAACTTAGAAAAAGATACTACATCTTTAAATGATGCGATATCAGATTTACTGCAATCAAATGGAACCCAAGAATCACCAGATACAAAAAATTTTCAAGCAGGTGTCTACGCTAAAGCTACAAGCTCGTATCAAAAGCTCATGAGACAAAATAAATCTTTAATAAATCAGATTGCAGATAGTCATAGGTTCGCAAAACACAAAGCAGAAACTGTAGAAAAATTTCAATATATTTTAGATAATGGCATAGCAAATAAAAATATTTCGGATGAAATAAAAGAAAAATACAATATAAAAAAAAGAACAGTTGTGCCACTCTGTAAAATTTCAGCTACACCAACACTAACAACTTTGCCAGACGATTATATTCACTACTGTGAACCTAGAATCTTAACGGTCAGAGAATATGCAAGAATTCAATCTTTTCCTGATAGCTATGAATTTAAAGGTGGCTATACAACAGGCGGTGAGCGAAGGAAAGTCGATGTTCCTAGATATACTCAAATAGGAAATGCGATACCGCCTCTTTTTGCTGAACAGGCAGGGATAGTTTTGAGGGAGATGATTTGATAACAACTGAGTGGGAAGATGTATTTTTCTTATCGCATGTAAATATTAAAAATATTATTGGTAAAGAATTAATCAATGACGATAATGTTGCCGTTATGGAGCTTGTAAAAAATTCTTATGATGCAGGTGCAAAGAATGTAACAGTTGAATTTAGAAATCTAAAGAAAGAACAAAAATATCATGAACTTTTAATTATTGATGATGGAAATGGTATGTCAGAAGAGGATATTTTACATAAATGGTTAAACTTAGCATATTCAATAAAGAGAGTTCAAAATGCTCAAAATAACAGATTACAAGCAGGAAACAAAGGAATAGGAAGATTTTCTTGTGATAGATTAGGCAAAAAATTAGATATATATACAAAAAGAGATTCAGAAATTTATCAATTGCAAATAAATTGGGAAGATTTTGAAAATATCACAGATTACAATGTTCAAATAAATCAAATCCCAATGAAACTAAGAAAAATTACAGCCGATGAAGTTAAAAAAGAAACAGATTATGATATTGGAATTAGTGGGACAATAATCAAAATATCTAATTTACGAGTACAATGGGTTCAACTTGATGGAAATAGTTTATTTAATGAAATCCTAAATTATCAAAAGTTTGTTTCTCTGAAATCAACTCTTGAAAAATTAATCAATAAAAGTCAAGTGGAAAGTGATGATTTTAAAATTTTTCTAAAAGTTGATGAAGTTGATGATAAAAATGAAACTTCTTATAACAAACAGATAAATGGAGAAATAAAAAATAAATTTTTTGAAAAATTAGATTTTAACACTACTTATATTCAATCTGCTATTAGTGATGATGGACAATATATTATTACAAAACTTAAAGATAGAGATAAAGTAATATTTAAAACAATTGAAAAAAATATCGAATTTCCAGAATTAAAAAATGTAAAAATTATTTTAATGCACTTAAATCCTTATGGAAAAGCATACTTTAAAAAGCAAATGGGTGTTAGAAGTGTAGATTTTGGTTCGGTATATCTATTTATAAATGGATTTAGAATACCTCCTTATGGAGAAATAGATAATGATTCATTTGGAATAGAAATGAGAAAAGGGCAAGGGCAAAGAAGATATTTAGGTGGTAGAGAAATTATTGGAAGAATTGAAATAGAAGATAGAGATAATCAATTTAAAATTGTTTCAAGTAGAGAAGGAATTGAAGAAAATGAATCTTTTAAACAATTAGTTCATAAATCAACAAAATCAAGTGTAAGACAAACTAAAAATAATGGTTTTTTTTATAAAACACTCAAAAGACTTGAAAAATATGTAGTTGAAGGCTTAAAATGGGATAGTGTTCCTAAAGGGCACTCTGAAACATTGATAGATTTTTTTATTAATCAAAATGGCTGGAATGAAAATAAAGAGAAATATATATTAGATAGAGAAAAAAAGCTTAACAATGTAAGTAAAAATATTTTTTCTTTTATGGGATTAGATTCTAAAAATATTATAGATTTGGATATAAATAAAGAAGTTTTATCGCATTTAATTGAAGAGGATAAATTATCAACAAAAAGTAATATTTCAAAATTTTTAAGAGATTTAGCTCAAATACCAAATTACGCTATTCATGATGATTTAAAATTTTTTATAGAAGGATTAATAAAAAATATTGACGATGAAAAGCTTGTCAAAAAGTTTAACTTTATAGTAAATAGTAAATTGGCAGATATAGATGATATTTTAGATAAAGAGCAAACATATAATCAATTAGATAAAAAAATCAAAATTTTAGAGAGTGATCAAAAGAATTTAAAAAACAATTTAAATGAGATTACAAGAGAAAGAGATTTTTTTGCTCAATATCATTCAATGGATAAACAACGATTATTAGATTTACATCATAGTATAGGTACATCATCACGAACAATAGATAATTATTTAAGTAATATAAAAAATCGTTTAAATAGTAAAAATCCTAAAAGACAAATTACAAATGACTATTTGATAGATGTTATTAATAAAATATCTTTTTCCAATCATAAAATTTTAACTATTGCAAATTTGGCTACAAAAGCTGGTTTTAAAGCAGACTCTGAAGACATCGTTGATGATTTGGTAGAATATATTTCTGACTATATCGAAAGAATATGTATAGGTGAAATACAAACTTTAGATCATGAGAGAATAGATATTAAATTCTCTAATAAATATCAAGGTAAATTTATTATAAGGTTTAAACCTATTGAAATATCAATGATAATTGATAATTTAATGAGTAATTCTAGAAGAGCAAATGCTACATTAATTGATATTACTATTGAATGCGAAGATAACAATTTTAAATTAATATTTCAAGATAATGGAAACAATGGCAAAGGTATCGATAAAGACATGAGAGAAAAAATATTTAATTTAGGTTTTACCACTACCGAAGGTTCCGGTATGGGACTTTCACATATTATAAAAATACTTAAACCATTAAATGGGAAATTATCATTAGATACAGAAAGCGAAAAAACAACATTTGTAGTAAGGATAAATAATGAACTTAGCATATAACATATTATGGTTTGAAAACGATAAAGAATGGGTTGATAGTATAGAGGAAAAATTTGAAGATTTTTTCTTTGATTTTGGTTTTCTACTTAAGTATGATGTTTATCAAAATGCAGACCATTTAGATCATTTAATTAATCAAATCAACAATCATGAGAGAGATGTAGATATTATTTTGATGGATTACAACTTACTTAATAATGATAAAGGAAATGAAATAATTAAACGCATTAGAGCTAAAGATATTTTTACGGAAATTATATTTTATTCTGAAAAAACAAAGGTAAAAGAAAAGTTTACAGATGAATGTATAGAAGGGATATATTTTAGTGAAAGAGATACATTATTTTTAAGATTACAACAAATAATACCTCATACTATTAAAAAAGTTATAGATTTAACTAATATGAGAGGTCTTGTTATGTCAGAGACAAGCTTGTTAGATATAGAATTAAATAATTTAATTTTGATAATATTAAAATTTATAGATAAAAAAGATAGTTGTAAACGACAATTACTAGTAGATAAAGTTTTTCAAAAGAGATTAGAACATGCTCATAATATTAAAGAAATAGACCATGAAATACAAAAAATAAACAAAAAAGATACAATAATTTTTAAAATTAATTTTAATGAAAGAGAAAAATATATAAAAGATATTAAAATACTTCTTGAAAATATTGAATCTTCAGATAGATATATGTTTGTAAATAAACTTATTAAAGAACCTGAATGTGCAGGTTTAGATATTCAAAAAGAACATGCTAAATTTAAACAATATTTTGATGATATAATCAAAAAAAGAAATATTCTAGCTCATGTAAAAGAAGATATAGTTAATGGAAAGAAAGTTTTAAAAAGTAGTTTTAAAGGAAATGAATCATTTTATTTTTCTCATGAAGATTTCAAAAAAATAAGACAAGACCTTATAGAACATAAAGAAAATATTAAGCTAATGATTGCATCTATAACGAAAACTTGATGAATAAACTCATAATCTACGGAGATATTCACGGTTGTTACGATGAATTTATCTCCTTAAGAAATAAAATAAATCCTCAAAAAGATGATATTGAAGTTTGTGTGGGAGATATTATTACAAAAGGCTCTCATTCTATAAAAACACTGCGCTATATCCAAGAAAATGGCATTCGCTCCGTTCTCGGTAATCACGAAGATAAAATAATCCGTTATTTAGATCATCAAGAATCTCCTAAAAAAAATCCAATTCTTTTAGATAGTGATGAACAGCAGATTGTTAATCATTTAACACCTGAGGCTATAGAGTTTCTGCGATCTCTTCCCCTCTTTTTATGCTTCGATCACATTACGGTAATACATGGAGGATTACAAAACTCTATGGTTTTAGAGAATCTATCCAAGCGTGATCAACAAAAGCTTCTACGGCTTCGTTATTTAGATCAAGAGGAGCATTTTATAGCTTATGGTGATGAGACAGAAAAATCAATCTTTTGGGCAGATATTTATGATGGAAATCAAGGGTTTGTTGTCTATGGACATCAGTGGCTTAAAGAGGTGAAGGTAAATAAGTATGCTATTGGCATTGATACGGGTTGTGTGTATGGCAATAAATTAAGTGCTGTAATATTTGAAGATAAACAAACAAATAATTTTTTAATAGAAAGTGTTGAATATAATAGAAAATAAAATCAAGGTGCATAACAAACATCTATAATGAAAGGAACAACAAATGAAAGAATTCATCCCACTAAAACTACCAATCAAAAAAGATATAGAAACAAAAGAGATTCTAAAAGCTACTACATTGGCGCATAGAGCGTTGGCGGAGTTAAAGGGTATAGCAAATTCTTTACCCAATCAAAAAATTGTTATCAATACGCTTGTCCTTCAAGAAGCAAAAGATAGTAGTGAAATAGAAAACATCATTACAACTTATGATGAAATTTATCGTTCTGATATATCTGATAATTTTATAAATAGTGATATAAAAGAAGTGCAAAATTATAAAGATGCTTTGTACTTGGGCTTTGACATCATCAGAACTAAAAGAGTTTTAACTGTTAATCATATTAAAGAAATTCAAGCCACACTGGAACAAAATAATGCAGGGTTTAGAAAACAAAGTGGAACAGTCCTCAAAAATCCTGCAACGGGGGAGATAAAACTCATACCGCCACAAAATCCACAAGATATTATTGATTTGATGGCAAATTTGAGCGATTATATCAATGATGCCAGCTTGGATGATTTTGATCGTTTAGTCAAAATGGCAATTATTCACTATCAATTTGAAGCGACTCATCCATTTTATGATGGAAATGGCAGAACGGGTAGTATTATCAATATTTTATATCTTGTTTTGGAAGGTTTAGTTGATATGCCTATACTTTATTTGAGTCGATATATTATTAGAAATAAATCGGATTATTATCGATTGTTAAATGATGTAAGTTTTAACGATGGACTCAATAACTGGATACTTTTTATGTTGAAAGGGATTGAAGAAATCTCAAAGGAAACAATTAAAACAATAAAAAATATAGAAAATCTGATGAACAAAACGAAAGATGTAATTTTAGATAAAAAGCCAAAAATTTACAGTAATGATTTATTGGAAGCACTTTTCTATCATCCGTATACTAAAAGAATATTCATAGAAGAACAATTAAATATTTCAAGACCAACAGCAACCAATTATTTAAAAGAGCTTGAAAATATAGGGATACTCACCAGCCAAAAAATAGGCAAAGAGGTTTTTTATATACACAATGAATTATTTGATCTTTTTAAAGATGTGTAAAAAAAAAAGCAAAATCTTTACATGTCATTACGCTCATGTCAAAAAAACCGTAAAATCTTTACATACCCAAAAAGGCACCTAAATGCTCCTCTACCAACCTAATAGTGGCTACTGTTACAACAGCGACTCCATCTTGCTCTATGGATTTATCACACAGTTTACTCCCAAAGGGAAGCTTCTTGATGTTGGGGTAGGGTGTGGGATTGTGGGGCTTTTGGTCGGACGTGATTTTCCTGCTGTAGAGTTGGAAGGGGCTGAAAAACAAGCGGTTTATGCCGAGTTTGCAAGGCGTAATGCGTCTATTAACGGTATCGGCTATACGTTGCATGAGGGAGATTTCTTGGAGCTTGGGGGTCATGGGACGTATGATTGGATTGTTTCGAATCCCCCCTTTTATCACGAAGGGTCGGCACGCAGTGAAAATGAGATGGTTCATCAAGCCCGTTATAATGTTCATCTGCCGATAGAGCCGTTTGTGATAAAAATATCAAAATTGTTAAAATCTAACGGTGAAGCAATCGTTTGTTACGATGCACGGCAATTTGTTCCCCTTTGCAGTGCGTTTGAGAGTAGAGGATTAAGAGTGTGTGATGTACAATTCGTTCATTCAAAGAGTGATCGTTCTAGCACGCTAGTGATGATTCATGTTAAAAAAAACAGTAAGTCTCTCGCAAATATTTTGCCTCCGCTAATAATGTTTGAAGAGGGAAAATATACCCCTGCCGTAGAGGCAATTTATGAAAAAGCAAAGGTGCACAGTATCAAATGTCCGATTTAATGACTCATGAAAATTTTAGTTATGCATTTGACGCTAGTGCATGCGCATCGTGCGGTGGCAACTGCTGTACGGGGGAGAGCGGTAATATTTTCGTCTCTGTGACCGAGATTACGGCAATAGCTGCCCTTCTTGAGATGGATGAACGGGAATTTCGCCGTAACTATTTGCGCAAAGAGGGGTATCGTTATTCTCTCAAAGAGAAAATGATGAATGGCTCGCACGATTGCGTCTTTTTTAGCCGTGCCCAAAATGGGTGCACTATTTATACGGCTCGTCCATTGCAGTGCCGAACGTTCCCTTTTTGGGATTATTTTCGCACCCGTATCGATGAGCTCAAAGCGGAATGTCCAGGGATACGACAATGAGAAAATTTTTTACGTTAATGATGGTAGGTGCTTTAAGTGTTCAGGGTGCATCCAAACTAAAAACGTCAAACACAGCAAAAATGGTTACACCCATTGAAGTGAGTGAAGAGACCTATGTGTTGGCAGCATTGGATGCCCAAATGCGTCATAAATATAGTGTGGCTTCGAACTATTTTGAGACACTGTATACCCAAACGGGAAAAAAAGAGTTTTTGTACCAATCCTTACGGATGCTGGAACAGTCGAATAAAATCGAACAACTTTCTGAAGTAACGCAAAAAGAGCTGACCAAAGCCCCTGATGATTTAACATTGAAACGATTTGCTATTATTGCACTTCTTAAAAGTGGGCAATTCGCCCATGCTTCGCAGGAGGCATCAGCGTTATGCAAGGAGAGTACGGTCGCTTCGGATTATGCGTTGAGTGCTGAGGCGTTTTTAAAATTGAGTGAGTTTGAGAATGCGTACAATGCTTTGCAAAAAGGGTATGATTTAAGTCATGATGAAGAGATGGTGGATCGGTTGGTACTGATTCAATACGTCCATTTATGGGAGAAAAAAGAGGCGATTAAATTCTTAAAAAATCATATTGAGAAGTATGGAAATAGCAAACTTTTAGGGAAGCGGTTGGGGAGTTTTTACGGCGATAGTGGTGATCTTGATAAGGCTGTTGCGATGTTTGAAGAGACCTATACCCTCACAAGCGATCCTTTGATTGCCCAAGAGGCGATTAAAATTTATCTCTATCAACAAAATTTTGATAAGCTTACTTTATTACTTGAAAAATCAGGGGTCAATGATCCTATGCTATTAGAATTATACGTTCGAGACAAACAGTTCGACAAAGCATCACTATTGGCAAAGAAACTTTATAAACAAGATCAAAACCCCCTTTATTTGGCGCAAAGTTCTATTTTTAGCTACGAGGGAGCCAAAAATAAAAGTGATCCTATTCTTTTAAACGAGGTAGTAGAAGGGCTAAAGCAAGTTAATAGTGAGATGGAAGATCCCCTTTATCTCAATTATTTGGGGTATTTGATGATCGATCATGATCTTAATGTCACTGAGGGGATGGAGTATGTGCAACGTGCGTTGAAACAACAGCCTGATTCAGCCTATTATATTGATTCCCTTGCGTGGGGCTATTATAAAAAAGGGGAGTGTGCACAAGCATTGAAACTTATCAAGCAGGTGGAGTCAATGATCGGTAGGGATGAGCAAGAGGTAAAAGAGCATTTGGATGCGATTGAGAAGTGTGAAATTAAGGAGAAAAAATAATGATACTAGACGACATCATCAAAAAAACAAAAGAAGATTTAAAAGAGCGAGAAGCCAAGTTTAGTATGGATTGGCTTGGGCGTTCATTGGCATTTAATGCGCGTGCTCCTCGGGATGTACGACCGTTTTTAACCGCTACTCCCCAAGAGCCGTACCGTATTATTTCGGAAGTGAAAAAAGCAAGTCCCTCACGCGGAGTGATTCGTGAAGATTTCGATCCTGTTGCGATTGCCCAAAGCTATGAGCGTGGTGGTGCGAATGCTATCTCGATTTTAACCGAGCCCCATTTTTTCCAAGGAAATCTCGATTATTTGGCAGAAATTCGCCGTTATGTGGGGATTCCATTGTTGCGTAAAGATTTTATTGTCTCCAAATACCAGTTACTTGAAGCGTTGGTTTATGGAGCTGATTTTGTCCTTTTGATTGCGGCGGCACTCTCTAAGAGCGAACTTAAAGAGTTACTAAATTACACACGCCATTTGGGGATGGAAGCGTTGGTGGAAATTCATGATAAATCGGAGCTGACCAAAGCGATTTATGCGGGTGCCGATATTATCGGGATTAACCACCGTAACCTCCAAACCTTTGAGATGAATATGAATCTAAGCTATGAACTTATCCCTCTTATCCCCAATGGGAAGATTATTGTGGCAGAGAGTGGAATTTATGAACATGGGCAATTAGAAGACTTAAGTAAGGCGGGTGTTGATGCCTTTTTGGTGGGAGAATCCTTGATGCGTCAGGATGATGTTGAAGCAGCGTTGCGAACTCTTAAAAACGGATGAAAAAATCACTCAAAACATTCAGCGGTATTGTGTTGATAATCATCGCTTTTGGTTTGATCGCAGCTTTGGCATTTCCCGCATTGAGTGATTCAGACCATGCAGGGCGTACCCAAAAACAGATGGTGGTCAATCTCCCTTTTTTGAAAAATGAGAAATCGGAGTTGATCTTAGTCTATTTTGGCTATGTTGGATGTACTCGTATTTGTACCCCAGCATTGAACGATTTGACCCAAATCTATCATGAACTTCAACATCAAAAGCTCAAGAGACTTCCTTCTGTATGGTTTGTCAATATGACTCCAGAGATGGACTCCTTCTCAGTTCAAAGTTGGGCGGAGCATTTTGATAAAGATTTTAAGTCGTATGCACCCCATGAAAATGAGCTTCATAGTATGGTACAATTACTTAATTTGGTTTACAGTGATCTAGGGGTAGAAGCGGAGCATATGCCCTATTTGTATTTGATTCGTAAAGTGGGAACGCAGTACGAGTTGGTTTATATTTACACCTCTTCACCGTATAATCGCAAATTAATTTTAAAAGATATAGGAGAACTTCAATGAGTCTAAGCCTACTTTTCCCCGCATACAGCGAGAAGTTAAGTCCCCAAATCCGTAAGCGTTTGGATGCTGATTTTGTAAAATCTGATAAGTTTATGCTTATAATTGGTGTGTTGGCATTTATCGGTGTCTCGGCTATTACCTCGATTCGATATTCGACCTATTCGTTTGGGATACTTAATGGTGCGTTAGCCCTTGGACTTATGGTGATTGCCTATTTAGGATTTAAAGGGACAGCCATTGGGCGTATTGTTATCGCCCTTGGTCTCTCTATTTTCCCGATGATTATGATCCAGCAACAGCTAGGGATGATTGAGATGCACTTTGGTCTTTTCTTTATGGCGGCATTTTTGGCCATTTATAAAGATATTATCCCTGTATTGGTCTCAACGGTAGCGGTTGCATTTCACCATATACTCTTTTTTGTCCTTCAGCTTAATCATGCGTCAATGTTTGGTGTGGATGTTATTATCTTTTCAAGCGGATGTGATATATGGATTTTAGCGACCCACATTATTATGTTTGCAATTCAAGTGGTCGGGCTTGTCTATATTATTGTAGTGACAACGCACCAGTTTATCAAAAGTGAAGAGCTCCAAATTCAAGCCGATGAGAATGTCAAAGAGTTAGAGCGTGGGATCAAAGAAGATGCTCAAATGGTGAGTGAAGCGGTTGGTATCGTTGCCGAAGTTTCCAAAGGTAATATTTCAAGTACCTTGATGTCGACCCCCTCCAATGCGCAACTTAAAGAGCTTCGAGAAGTCTTTAACAGTATGTTGGGTGCACTTCGTCAAATGGTGGGGAAAGATTTGCAAGAGATTACCCGTGTGGTTGAATCGTATGGTAAGCTTGATTTTACGAAGCGTATTGGTCAAAGCAGTGGAAAAATCGAGCAGTTGGTCAATAAACTTGGGGATGATATTACCCTGATGTTGCAAACGAGTTTAGCAAATGGAACCTCTATGGATGAGAGTGCGCAACGTTTGAAAAACAATGTTACACAATTGTCCCACTCGGCACAAATGCAAGCGGATGGTATTCAAAAAACGTCACAACAAGTGGAACGTATGACCCAAAGTGTCGGCGATGTTCTTCAACGAACCCAAGATGTTGGTCGACAATCTGAAAATATCAAGATGATTATTACCGTCATTGGAGATATTGCCGATCAAACCAATCTTTTAGCACTCAATGCTGCTATTGAAGCGGCGCGCGCTGGGGAACATGGGCGTGGATTTGCCGTTGTTGCTGATGAGGTGCGAAAACTAGCGGAGCGAACCCAAAAATCACTCTCCGATATTAATGCCAATGTGAGTATGTTAGTGCAATCGATTAATGATATTGGGGAAACAATCGAGGAACAAGCAAGCGGTATTCGTGAAATCAATGAAATTGTTTCAGGCTTTGAAACAGAAACGCAAAATAATGCTCAAATAGCTAGAAATACGGACCTTATTGCGAATGAAGTTTTTGTGATGGCGGACAATGTGTTAAGTGATGTTAAAATGAAAAAATTCTAAGGGGTGGGATTTTTTCTCCCTCTTTCTTCTTTTCTCCCTCTAAATTTTCAATTTGTATTTTTTTTAAGCAACCCTTGAGATTGTTTTAGGATATGATTAACCATTCCTATCTTTTTACAAGGGTTGTTTATGATCGAACCAGTCAGTCCAGAGTACCAAAAGTTTTACGATATATTTGAAAACGTCGATCAAAGTAAGGTTTCGGAGTTTAAAGATTTTTTAGAAGCCAATGCTGTTAATTTTAACCTTTTCAAGGATGGAAGTTTTATTGAACGATCTTTTCCCTTTGATATGATTCCCCGTATCATCCCCAAGGGAGAGTTTGACCATTTAGAAGCAGGGATTATTCAGCGTGTTAAAGCATTGAATGCGTTTCTCAATGATGTGTATGGGGAGCAAAAAATTCTAAATGATGGAATTGTTCCTCGTGAGTATGTTGATTCGGCGAAAGGGTTTTTACCTGAGTTTATGGGGGTTGTTTCTCCCAAAGGGATTCGTACCCATATTAGTGGGATTGATTTGGTCAAAGATGCGGTTACGAATAAATGGATTATTTTGGAAGACAATCTTCGTGTCCCCAGCGGTGTGAGCTATCCCCTTACCATTCGTCGTGCCTTTCGTCATACCTATCCTGAATTTTTTGAATCCATGAAAATCTCAAAACTTAAACAATATGGCGATCAGCTCAAAGCGGCTATGGCGTATGTCAATACGGGTGGACTTAATGTTGTCCTTACTCCAGGGCGATACAACTCCGCATATTATGAACATAGCTATCTTGCCAAAATTACGGGGGCAACACTTGCTTTGGGTGAAGATTTGGTGGTTGAAAATAACGAAGTCTTTTTACGGGTTTACAATGGTGAGCGTCGACGTGTAGGGGCGATTTATCGTCGTCTTGATGATGATTTTCTTGATCCCCAAGAGTTTGATGCCCAGAGTCTTATTGGAGTCCCTCATTTAGCGGCTGCTTATCGCGCAGGTAATGTTGCTATTATGAACAGTATCGGAAACGGTGTGGCGGATGATAAGGGGATTTATTACTTCGTCCCTCAAATGATACAGTATTATTTGAAGGAGGAGCCAATTTTATCCAATGCACCGACCTATTTGCCCTATTATGAAAAAGATCGTGCGTATGTGCTTGCCAATATTGATAAACTCGTGATTAAAGATGTTGCAGAAGCAGGTGGATATGGAGTACTTTTTGGTAATCGTCTTACCCCTGAAGAACGTGAAGAAATTATTGGGATGATTTTAGCGGATCCCCGTCGATTTATTGCCCAAGAGGTCATTGAATTTTACGATTTACCGTGTATGATGGAGGGTGAGGTTCTTCCACGAAAAGCTGATTTACGTGCATACGTAATACATGGGGAAGAGATCACGGTTAGTATGGGGGGATTGACCCGTTATGCAATGGAAGAGGGAAATTACCTCGTCAACTCCTCTCAAGGGGGGGGATTTAAAGATACATGGGTGGTAGAATTATGATGACGAACGGTGTAGCGATTTCGCTTAATACGGCGCAAAGACTCTATTGGTTCGGACGGTATGTTCAACGTGCTGAAACCCTTTTGCGAGAGCTTGTGAACAGTTATGATTATGTCATTGATCGGGATGTTGCGGATGGAGAGAAACTTTATGCAAAACTAGGGGTTGAGCTTCATTATCGTAATGCTCTTGACTTTTTGAAACAGGGAGTTTATGGGGATCATAGTTCCAGTATCGAATCGATTATCCGATGGGCACGTGAAAATGCCATTGAAACTCGTCATTTACTCGATGAACGGGGATTTGCAGCACTCAATAAAATTCACAACTATATTGTAGCAGGGCGTGAAAGTATCGTCAGTCCTACCTCTTTGGAAGAGATGATTGATAATTTTGCCCTTATTTTGGGTATTTTTTCCTCCGAACTTGGACGACCTAAGGCGTACAATTTTATCCGTTTGGGGCAATATGTAGAACGATTTGATCTGATTTTGAGACTCTATGAAGGGCTTGATTTGGTCAATGCTGAGTTAGAGGGGATGAACGCCATTGCACGGCGACTTAATGTTTCCTATCAACCCCTTTCGATTACCTCGTCGGATATTGCTAAAGCACTCGAGGGTGTCAATGGGGTCATAGGTCGGGTTATTCGGGATAAAACGTCCGTTCAATCCCAATCGCAGGGATGAATATGGGTATCGTAGAAGAAGTTTTTACGATTGAACTTCCTGTGGGAGAGTCTTTTCGGATTCAGCGGTGTCGTTATGCTCAAAGCGAAGAGAAAGCCTCTAAACGTATTTCTATTGTCAGCGGTATCCACGGTGATGAGCTAGAGGGGCAATACGTCTGTTTTTTACTCGGGGAGTGGTTGCGTCAAAATCCTGAGAAAATTCGGGGGACGATTGATATTTACCCTGCGATTAATTCATTAGGATTGGATAGTATTACCCGTTCTATCCCTTTTTATGATGTTGATCTCAATCGTACCTTTCCAGGGAGTAAGAACGATTTTCTCCCCGCTCAAATCGCTGATGGGGTGGTTAATGTGATGCGAGGGTCTGATTTTGCTATTGACATACACTCTTCTAATGTTTTTTTACGAGAAATTCCTCAAGTGCGTATCGCAAAGTCCCAAGAAGCCAGTCTTGTCCCCTTAGCCAATTTACTCAATATTGATTTCGTATGGGTGCATGATGCCGTTACTGTTTTAGAATCGACATTTGCCCATGCGATGAATACCATCGGGACAAAAACATTGGTTGTGGAGATGGGTGTTGGGATGCGCTTGGGTAAAGCGTATGGACACCAACTGTTGGATGGACTGTTAAACTTAATGGCGCATGAGGGGATTTTGGATATTGAACCCTTGGATGTTCGCTTCCCTATTCAATCCCATGTGGGGGAAGTGGCGTATTTGAATGCTTCCGTTCCTGGACTTTTTGTCCCTGCTATTGAACATTGTCAGATGGTTGCTAGGGGAGAAGTTGTAGGGCATATCGTAAGCGCCCTTAGCGGCGAAGTATTGGATGAAGTGATTGCCCCTATCGGTGGGATCTTATTTACCCTTAGAGCCTATCCCATCGTTTATGAGGGCTCATTGGTTGGGCGAATTTTTGGAGAGAATCAATGAAACGGTTTGACATAGTCACATTGGAATCGCCCAATCGTGCCCCCTTGCGTATTGAGGGATTTTTGTTCGGGGAAGAGAATACCCAAGGTCCTTCCATAGCCATTGTCGGTGCCATGAGTGGTGACCATATCAATCAGCTGTATGTAGCTTCTGCTTTGGTGGAGTATTTACGTCTCAAAGAGGAGGAGGGGAAGATTATCGGGAAAATCCTTGTCATCCCTGCAGTCAACGCATACGCCCTTAATATGGGGGAAAAAAACTGGCCATTGGACAAAACTGATCTGAATATGATGTTCCCAGGGTATCACCAAGGGGAGACAACGCAACGAATTGCCGCACGACTTTTTGATACTCTTAAAGGGTATGAGTATGGGGTGATTTTAGAGGGTCGCCGTGATCAGGGGATGTGTCTGCCATACGTGAAGCTTATCCAAAGTGGTTACGAAGATTTGGAGTGTGCAAAAGATTTGGGAATAGGTTTCATCCACTATCGCCCCTACGATCCTATAGAGACAGCGATGCTTCAGTATAATTGGCAACTGTGGGAGACGAAAGCCTTTTCGATTGTTTTTGGAAAAAATGGGGCGATTGACCAAAATGACAGTGATGAAGTGCATACGGCATTGGTTCGTTTTCTCTCCAAACGAGGATTACTAGAGCATACTGTTTTTGAGGGACGAACGAGTAATATTATCGATCCCCATACTATGAGGCTACTCAAAGCATCACGCGCAGGAATTTTTATCTCAAAAGTGCGATGTGGTGCGCATGTGGATAAGGGGGAGAAATTAGGAAAAATAATCGATGCCTTAAGTGGGCAGAGACGGGAAGATATTATTTCTCCGTGTGAGGGGATTGTGACGTGTCAGTATTCCCATCCTCTTATC
>JAABPY010000103.1 GCA_011391735.1 Sulfuricurvum sp.
TCGATCGCATTTCGGATTGCATCGGTAGAATAGGGGAGTTTTGCCCCTATTACGCTAACATCTTTTTGGCACACTCATTGATCCGTTTACCGTCTGCTTGTGCACCTAGTGTTTTGGAAGCAGCACCCATGACTTTGCCGATTTCTTTTATACTTGTTGCCCCTGTTTCAATAATAATTGCACGTAGTGCGGTTTCTAGCTCCGCATCGCTGAGTTGTTTCGGGAGATAGGTTTCGAAAATAGCGGCTTCGGCTGCCTCTTTTTCGTACAAATCTTCACGCCCCGCCTCACGGTATTGGTTCATAGCATCGTTGCGTTGTTTGACTTGTTTTTGGATGATTTTGATAATATCGTCATCACTAAGCTCTTTGCGCTCATCGACTTCGATTTGTTTCATCGCACTACTAAGAAGTCGTAACGCATCACGAAGTGCATTATTTTTTTCTTTCATAGCAGTTTTTATATCATTACTAATGGTTTCTTTGAGGGTCATACTCTATCCTTGGAACTATTTTTGCTTATTATAGCCAAATAACCCATGGGATGGTATGATGCGCACCACTTTTTCTCTTTCGATTACCTTATTATCTTTATTATTGAATGGGTGCACCGCCAAGCTTATGGATCCTGAAATAGCATTCTCCCCTCCCAAATATGTCGATGAAATGCCCTCACGAGAAGAGGAAAATATCTTTACATCACAAGGAAGTTTGTTCGGTCAGGGGGATAGCCCTCTCTTCTCCGATCACAAAGCAATGCACGTTAATGATATTGTCACGGTCGTTATCTCCGAAACCGTGACGAGTTCGAATAAAGCGACTAAGGCACTTAGTGAAGCGGATACCCTCGGATTGGGTGGGGGAGCTTTTACGTCTACAGGGGGAAATTCAGCAGTTAATTCTGCCGTGAATAAACTCAACGGAATTGGAAATATAGGGTTTAATGCAGGGTCGAGCTCCAGCTATTCGGGATCAGGGGCAGCGACGAAAAATGCAACCTTTACGACGACGGTATCGGCACGTATTGTAAAAGTAATGGCAAATGGGAACTATTTTATCACAGGACGGCGTGAGATTATGGTCGATGATCAAAAGCAAATTATGCAACTAAGTGGGGTTATCCGCCCTTACGATATAGACCTCAATAACCAAATAACCTCGGCAAAAATTTCCGATGCGAAAATACAGTACGCCAATGAAGGGGATGTGGATCGTTCGGTGAATCAAGGTTGGGGGAGTAAAATCATCCAAGCGGTATGGCCATTTTGATGAAATTATTGCTATTGCTTCTTTTTCTTGCTTCACTGGGATATGGTGCTGATTTTCTATTGATTGGGGACTCTATGGCTGAAGCAGTTGACAAGCCACTCGAGAGACGTTTTGCCAAGACGGCACATACGTACTCTTCCTTTTTTAAGCGAGGGACGACGGTTGATTATTGGAACCGTAATCCCCAATTGTTGCTTTATGTACAGCAACGCCATCCCGATTATCTCCTTATCTCATTGGGAACCAACGATATTGTTGCTCAAAAATCAAACGAGAAGATCATTTCTGATTTACGAATTTTGATAAATACCCTTGAGCAAAATGGTGTAAATTCTAATACCATTGTCATTATTGCTCCCCCCATTCCTAACGATAATAATCTTAATGAAGCGTTGCAAGTGGCGTTTGGCAGTTATGTATTCCCTTCAAAATCAAGAGCACTGGAGCTAAAAGGTGATCATATCCATCCAACCCCTGCTTCGAATGAACGATGGAGCGATGAACTGTTTTATTATCTCAGCCCCGTTATTAACGCACCTGTCGTGTCGTAATCGCTTATTATGTACGGTGCGATTTTTCGGATATTTCTTCTTCTGTTTCTCCCTATCTCCTTTTGGATTCTTTACTCGTGGTCGCTTCAAACATTTCAAATAGCCACGGTGGAGCTTCCTAAAATGGATAAAGTTGAGTTACTGCGATTATCGCTTCCCCCTTTAGTGCAACCGCCTATCCCCGTTAAAGTAACGGTAGCCGTTAAAAAATTTTTGGATATAAATCGCACTGTTGCTACGATAACACCACCACCGAAGAAGAAGATTGAAAAAATTGAGGTGGGTTGTGAACGTTTCTTTGTGATGGGGGACTCGATGGGGGAGGGGATTACTTTGGGTCTTGGGCAGATGAAGAAAAAATATCCTATTGATTTTATGTCGATTGCCAAACATTCGACGACAACTCACTATTGGCTTAATTATTCTGGACTAGAAGGGAAGATTTTAGCGTATAAACCGACGATGATTTTAATTGTGCTAGGGACCAATGAATACAATGGAGTGGGGAGCTCCACGAAACTTCGAATTCTTAAATTACACAATCGGCTCGAAAAATTGGGGATTAAAACCGTTTGGATCACCCCTCCTGTTGCGAAATCAACCCAGTTTTATGAAATGGTGCATGATGTGTATGGTGAGATGGTTTACGATTCACGCCTCTTAGATGTTCCTAGAGGGCGCGATCATATCCATCCTACGATGCAAGGCTACGTTCGATGGACGAGTGATATTTTATCCTCTCTTAGTGCAAAGAAAATTTCATGAATACCATTGCCCCCCTTTTTGAAGGCTTTTCCCTTGGCACAGAAACCATGCTTGCCCTTTTGCCGTGGCTAGCCTTGATCTACTACAGCGTTGCGCTATGGGATGGGAAAAAATTCTTTTTAGTTTTTTCGGGGCTTTTCTTTTTATGGGTTGCATCTCAGTTCTCTTTTGTGGCAATAGGGGTTATTATTGCCTTGAGTTTGATCAATTTTGGGCTATTACGTTTGTTCCAAACTTCTCCAAAGAATGCCATTTTTTGGGGTGGGATTGCGTTTAATCTTTTCATTCTCATTGTTTTGAAATATATTCCCGTTGGACAGCTTGATAGAGCACTTCACCCATTAGGAATTTACGAGAGTATCCAAATTATTGGGCTCTCTTTTTATGTCTTTCACGTCATCTCTGTTTTTGCTGACATCAAGAGTGGTCGTATTCATGAAAGCATTGGTTTTATGACCTTTATGAGCTATCTTCTGTATTTCCCCAAAATCATCACAGGACCCCTTATTCGTTATAATGCTTTTAAAGCGGAGATCGATAAGCCCTCCGTTGGCGAATCGTTCGTTATGGAGGGGATAGGATTATTGTTGATCGGGTTGGTCAAAAAAGCATCAGGTGATTATATCGCCCTTTATCCGTTGGCAATTTATGCCAACCCCTCTGGCTACAACGGTTTTGACCATCTTTTTGCCATGTATGGATTTGCACTCTATATTTTTCTCGATTTTTCTGCCTATACCGATATGGCAAGGGGAATTTCAAGACTCTTTGGTATCGAATTGCCCAATAATTTTGCCTCACCGTATCGCTCAACGTCGATGATAGAGTTTTGGAAACGGTGGCATATTACCCTTTCAACATGGATACGGGATTACCTTTATATCCCCCTTGGTGGTTCACGTGTAAGTGCCACACGTAGTTATCTTAATGTTATGATCGCTTTTATTTTAAGTGGTATTTGGCACGGCGTTGGAGCCAATTTTGCTGTGTGGGGGGCGATGCACGGTATAGGAGTCGTCGTCAATCGCTTTGTTTCTTCAAAAATGAAAATTCATACTCTGTGGGGGTGGTTTTTTACCTTTCATTGGGTGGCTTTGGGGTGGATCTTCTTTGCCAACCCTATTGATGCAGCGGTATTGAGTGTATACAAAATTTTTACCGATTTTCAATTGGGTATGATGGTAATGGTCATGAGTAACAATTGGGTATGGTACTTGGTAACACTTATAGGATTAATCTACACATTATGGGATGATAAAGTCGTCGTATGGTGGATCTCTTCGTTTCAAAAACTCCATTTTTTTCTCAAAGTTATTCTTTTTTGGATGGTGTTGGGAGTCGTGTTGTTTAGCCACTTAGGGGCGGTGAATGTTTTTATTTATCAGAAGTTTTGATATAAAAGGGTGAAATAGTAGCAATCCAAAGTGGAAGAGAGTGCGCTAGCACCTATCGAATCACTTGAAGTGGGTCGATATGGGCATTACGTTGCGTTACTTGGAACATAAGTTCTCGTCCTACACGTCCGATAATAGAGCCTTGTTTGAGCCGTTGCCCTACCAACACAGTGGGAGCAATTTTATCCAAGTGGGCATATATCGTATGTAATCCATTATCATGCTCGATGACGATCACATTATCCAACATTGCCGTAGGTTTGGCAAAAATGACCTTTCCATTGAAAATAGCTTTGACTTTAGCGTCGGGATCAGTAGGGCGTAAGGAAACCGATTCGTTGTTAATCTTGATACCGTAAACGGGGTCAATATAGGAACCAAAACGTTTGGTGATGACATAGCCATCGAGTGGAGCAATTGTTCGTTCACCACTGTAAGGTGCAATTTTGGAGGGTTGATACTCGGATATTGCTTGTTGTGCCCCTTGAGGAAGTGGTTTGGAACCAGCTCTAGGAGCGACAAGTTTGGGGGGGGCTTTTTTGGGTTTCATCGCTTCAATTTTGATGATATTCAAACTTGCAAGGGTATTTTGAAGAGAGCGTTGCTGATTTAAGACACGCCCAAGAGAGCGTTTATACTCTTGTTTCTCTTTTTCAAGCTGTGCGATTGCCTTTTCATTCTCTTGCTTGGTTGCAAGGACATTTTTCTTTTGTTGGTCAATGACAGCTATGGATTGCTTGAGTACGGTGGTTTGGTTGGATAGCGAGGTGATTTTAGCATCATTAGCTACATAGAGAGAATTAAGCTCTTTTATCTCAGCGTTGATTTGCTTTAAGTGGAGCTTTAAAGCTTCTTCCGTGATGATCGCATCCGCACCTTTGGCACGATCATCATCAATAAGAAGCGAAAGGGAGGTATTTCGAGCAAGAGCAAAGACCAATTTTTGTTCAATCTCATTTTGGGTTTTGGTCAGCTGTTGTTGTTGGATTTGAAGACCACCAAGATTGTGTTTATTAGATTGGTAAACACTCTCTTTGGATTTCAATTGTGTAACAAGAGTATTGATATGCTGTTGTTGTATATCGACAGCTTGACGTTGTTGTACAATTTTACTTGCGGTTGCTTCAAGTTTCGCACTCAAAGAGGAGTAGGTTTGTTTCGACTCTTGGAGTGCTGAGGAGGTTTTTTTGATTTTTTCATCTATTTTAGCCGCCTCAAGGGAGACGATTAAAAGTGATGCGAGGATAAGGGGAGAGGAAATGCGAATCATCTATTCCTCTTCGTGATTGAAAAGTACAATGGTAAAAGTGAGGAGAATAGAGACACCAAGGGCAACAATAAGAGATCGGATAGCATCATCCACAAAATTGAAAAGTTGTACGGTTATACCAATTTCTTTGAGTTGTACTGCTAACAAAGCATAGTGATCGATAAGAAAGAATGCCAAACATAAAAATAATGTGGCAATCAGTGCATCAACAATAGCTAAACGAAATAAAACAGCAGAGCGGAGCCATACAGGAGCGCCAAAGAGTGCCATAATGCTCATTCTCTCTGCATGTTGAAACTGCCAAAGTCGCATCTCTTTAAGGATTAACAGGGAAGTTACGGTGGCAATAGCAATAGAGAAAATTTGAACAACATCTTTGAAAAGTAACATTAATTTGTATACCGTGTCGTGGGTTTGGGAAAAACCTTCTACCCTCTCAACAGCACTGTTGCGTTCAAGCTGTTTTTGAAGTTGAGTGATCTCCTTGGGGGTAGGAAAACGATTGAGATAGAGGCGATAAAATTTTGGAAGGGTAAGCTTGAGAAGCTCAAGATTTTTGGGAGACATCTCCCCTTTAAGACGCTCAAGAACTTGTGTCGTACTAATTGATTCACTGCGATCAATGAGCGAACTCATCCCTTTGATTTCAAGGGGGGTGAGGCTTTTGCTAGCAACGACAATGACCGAGTAATCATTTTTTAGATGCGATTCGTAGGCTGCGATGGTACGGTCAACTGCTATATAAA
>JAABPY010000104.1 GCA_011391735.1 Sulfuricurvum sp.
GCATTTGGTGCATTGCACAATGTTGCATGGTCCGATGGTCAACCTATCGAACTAGAGTGGCTTCGTGAGAATGAGATCGAACTTAAATTCGCCAATCAATATCCTAAAATCGATTTTGTGGATAAATTCCCCCGTTATCTTCAACATATCATCCCTGCCAATAACACCCGCATATTGGATGATTCCAAAGTTCGTTTCGGGGCGCAGCTTCATGCAGGGACAACGATTATGCCCGGTGCTAGCTATGTGAACTTCAATGCAGGGACAACTGGGGTTAGTATGGTTGAGGGGCGTATCTCTAGCTCTGCTATCGTCGGAGATGGTTCGGATGTTGGGGGTGGGGCTTCTATCCTCGGTGTTCTTAGTGGTACCGATGGGAACCCTATCTCCATTGGTAAAAATACCCTTTTGGGGGCTAACTCCGTGACGGGAATTCCATTGGGCGATGGGTGTATTGTCGATGCGGGAATTGCCATTTTGGCAGGGACAAAATTTGCAGTCACTTCGACTGAACTGGCAAAAATCAACGAGGCCAATCTTAATAGTAATTTAGAAGGAAGTAGTTTCAAAGGTAAAGAGCTTGCAGGACTTAATGGTCTTCATTTCCGTCAAGACTCTACCACAGGAAGCCTTATGGTACTACGTTCAACCCGTGAAGTAAAACTTAACGCCGATTTACACTAATTCTATACTTTAGCCATCTCTTAAGGTGGCTAGTCTTATACTTATCGCATCCAATCTAAGGAGCATTCCATGATAAGTTCCAATGTCTCTTCTCTTATGTCCAATCAAACTTATATGAATAATAATGCAGGCAATATTGCCAAT
The DNA here is from genome assembly GCA_011391735.1 of Sulfuricurvum sp. Classification (GTDB taxonomy): domain Bacteria; phylum Campylobacterota; class Campylobacteria; order Campylobacterales; family Sulfurimonadaceae; genus Sulfuricurvum. Next base: position 829 of record JAABPY010000104.1, read on the forward strand.
GCGAATACTGATGGATTTGTCCCTCGTAACACAACCATTAGTGAAACTCAAAATGGGGGGACAAAAGCCAATACAACGATGGCAACCGATACAGGTTCAGCGCAGTCGCAAACCGATCTCACCAAAGAGATAACGGATCAAGTCACCATTGAAAAAACAGCCGTTGCCAATATTCAAGCAATCCGAACCCAAAATGAGATGATGGGTTCGTTGCTGGATATTAGAGGCTAGAGAGTTTCCCTTTTTCTTTCTTTTGAGCAAGGGGAGCTGGCTCTTTTGTAACAATATTCATACTCGTCAGTGTGCTTAGGAGCATCCCTTTGGGGTCAAAGTTTTCAACCTCTGCACCAAGTTCAAGGGTACTAATAACGGTGCGACCTATAATCGCCCGTCCGAATTTCCCCTCTTTGTTTTTTGTCCGTACCCCCCAAATATTGTGCATTGCCATAACGGTATCATCATACGTCCCTACATATAAGAGGACATGCCCTTTTTTGTACAAAATCGTCTCAAAAGGGATCCCTTTTTCTTTAATCAGTGCAATTTTCTGACTGTTATTCAAATTTTTAAAGGAGATCACCTCCCCTTTTTTCGCTTGTTGTGCTGAATTACGGGGGAGCCAAATCCCAAAAGGGGTCAAATAGTCTCGAATCATAGAGGAGCAATCACGCTCTTCAAACATCCCCCCCCATCCGTAGGTATTGCGCAATAAATTGGACCCTATCTTGGTTAAATCCCCTTTATTGATGATACTAATTCCAAGATGGGCAGCACTTTTTGGGATGAAGAGCTCATTGATCCTTCCATCGCCATTGACCCAAAGTGCTTTATAGCTCTCATTGTTTTCACCACTATAGGGAAGCACCATACCGATACGAGAGTAGGTAACAAAACGATCTTTTTCATCACGCAAAGGGGTTCTATCTTCGGTAATAAAAAGTTTCTCTTTACTTTTGAGGGCTTCGATTTGATCCAACGTAAGGGGTATCACGCCGTTACTCTCCACCCACCCCGACGCATTATTGGTAAACACATAGCTCCATGCCCCATCTTTGGAAGTATGGGAGATGAAAATAGGTTCGTTAAATGCAACGCTGCTGTTTTGTAATAAATCAAACGGATACCCATCCCCTGCTTTAGCTGGATCTTTGTAGAGAGGTTTTGAGGTGGGAAATACCCGAAGACTCATCCACTTTGTCGTAATTGCACGTTGATTGAGGGTTGAGAACGCTTGAAAATTACTCTCCTCTTCCATTTGGGTGAACCAAGAGCTCTCGTATGGTTTCAAATTACTCCCATAACCTCGTCGAAAAGCAGCTGTAGCCCATGCGGCATCTTTGACACTAAGAGAAGCTGCCGTGTAGCTCCAAGGTCGATAATAGTGTTCGTTGAATTTTTGCTGACTATCGTAAAGCGTATCACGATTAACTCCATTGCGCTCAACGTACGGGGAAATATCTTGTGGAAAGCGGA
>JAABPY010000105.1 GCA_011391735.1 Sulfuricurvum sp.
GGTGTTATGAACTCTCTTGATGGCGCTGTATTTACGATTACGTTGCCGAAGGAAAACAGATGATTACCATTAATATTGATTATAATAAAGAGTCCTGTTCGCAAGCTATTGAACCTTATGTGGGAGGGGATTATTCATCTGTTTTAGTGCAAATTTTTACGTATCGGTGCGATGAGGCGTTTCTCTCTTCGCTGCTGTTGGAAATTCATGAAATCTTGCCCCATGCCATTATTATCGGTGCCACTACAGATGGAGAGATTATAGGGAATTTGGTGCAGACCAACAGTACTGTTTTGTCGGTCACTTTTTTCCAAACCTCTACTTTGCGTCTGTACAGTATGCCTTATGTGCACGATACCACCACGAGTTATGAGAAGGGGGTATCCCTTGGGCTGTGGTGTAAAAAGGGGCGTCCCCAAGCGGTTATTGCATTCGCCGATGGACTTAATACCAATGCGGACAATTTCTTGAAAGGGTTTGGCAGTATCCTCTCCCATACTGCTATCGCAGGAGGATTGGCGGGAGATGGGGCAACATTCAGTGGGACATTCGTCTGTTCCAATGAGGGGGTTTTCCCCAATGGGATCGTTGCCGTAGCCATTGATGGGGATGACTTAAATATTGCTTGCGATTACGGATTTGGGTGGATTCCCATTGGAAAAGAGATGGAAGTGACCCACTCAGTGGAAAACCATATTTTTACCATCGATAATATTCCTGCTGATGAGATTTACAGTTACTATTTAGGAGAAGCTGCGGGTAGTAAGCTTCCTGCTATAGGGATTGAGTTTCCCCTCATAATCCATGAAAATGGTTTTGATATTGCTCGTGCGGTTCTTGCTCGAAAAGAGGATGGTTCGCTCATTTTTGCGGGGAATATCCCTAAGGGGTCACACGTGCGGTTTGGAGTAGCGAATGTGAAAGGTATCCTTCATGATTCGAAAAAACTCTTGAGGGCAATGGAATCGTACCCCGTCCAAACGATTTTCGCCTATTCGTGTATGGCGCGACGACGATTTTTGGGGGATGATGCGTCATTGGAATTTCGTGAATTGAGCGATATTGCCCCCATTGCTGGGTTTTGCACCTATGGAGAATTTTATCATTCTTGGGAGGGAAACAGCCTTTTTAATCAAACAACTACCCTGTTGGCGTTATGGGAGGGGGAGGGGAACATCGCTTCCCCCCTTGCGGTGGCAAAGAAGATAGAAACTCCCCATTCGTTGGGAACACTTAAAGCGCTCACTCATCTCATCAATGTTGTGACGCATGATTTACTCAAGGCAAATCATGAGATTGAAGAGCAATCAAAGATTATGCTAATGCAATCACGCTTTAGTGCAATGGGGGAGATGATCGGCAATATCGCCCACCAATGGAGACAGCCCCTTAGTGTGTTGGCTCTTGAGATTCAAGATATTGAAGAGGCTTTTTATTATGGTGAACTGGACAAAAGTTATCTGGAAAAATTCAGCCATAAATCGATGTATCAAATCAAATATATGTCCAAAACGATTGACGATTTTCGCTCTTTTTTGAACCCTTCACGTGCAGAAGGATCGTTTTTTTTGGATGAACTCTTTGTGAGGCTTTATACCCTTCTTGAAAGTGTGTTAAGTGCCCATTCCATTACCTTTACCTGTTCAAATGAGGTCAAGTCGTTGATCAAAGGGGATTCAAACCAACTGTTGCAAGTTCTTGTTAATCTTATCAATAATGCCAAAGATGCCCAAGTGAGTACTAATGTAGTGGATAAGAAAATCTTTTTGACGGCAACAAATGAGGAGAAAAATCTCCTTATACTCGTGCAAGATAATGGAGGGGGAATCCCAGAAGCGATTTTGGAACGGATATTTGAACCCTATTTCACCACCAAAGAGGTACTGCATGGAAGTGGATTGGGACTTTATATGTCAAGGCTAATGATTGAGCAAAAGTTCAATGGTTCGATCCATGTTTCGAATAATCAAGAGGGGGCATGTTTTTCTATTCGCATCCCCATGAACAGCACGACGACAGAAAAGGAAAAATAATGAAAAAATTAGCACTATCGGTATTGGTTGTTGAAGATGATGGTGTCATTCTTGAACAGCTCTCTATTCTTTTGGGACGGCGTGTTGAAAAACTGTATACAGCAACCAACGGTCAAGAAGGGCTTGCATTGTATCGTACTCATTTCCCTGATGTGATTATCAGTGATGTGGATATGCCCATAATGAACGGTATTGAATTTTTGAAAAATGTTCGTGCTGAAGATGAATACATCCCTTTCATCCTCTCCACAGGATTGAAAAA
>JAABPY010000106.1 GCA_011391735.1 Sulfuricurvum sp.
GAAGTATTGGTTCGCACGGCACGTATTGAACAGCTCATTGCCGAAAACCGAGATGTTGAGATCCCCGATACCATTGCGGATGGGAAAGAACTTTATGGATCCCAGACATTCGATCAGGGAATTTTGGATTTGTATCTTGGGGGGCGTATTAGTCGTGATGATGCTCTTGGGTACGCCACCTCCCCATCGGATATGAAACTTAAAATGGCGGGAATGGGAGAGACAATGGATAAAAATGAGTTTGGAAAAGAGGAGGTCAAACGGGAATTTAAAGAAGAAGAGATCTTCGGCTTAAAAGGGTAAGGCAACTTTTAGGAATTTTTAAGTATAATCTGCCTCATTTTATTTTAAGGACATTAATATGTTAGAAGGCATTGTAAGAGAGAGTATTGGCAAACCCATAACAAAAGCGTTTCGCCGTGATGGTTATCTTATTGCCAACATCTACGGAAAAGGGCTTGAAAATATTCACGCTGCGTTCAAAATGAACGATTTTATCCGTACGGTGCGCAATAAAGAGACGGTAGCATTTCCTGTAAGTGTAGCAGGTCAAGAGTTGAACGTTGTAGTTCAAGGGTATGAGTCTCATCCTGTTTCTGGTAATTTGTTACACGTTGATTTGATGGTTGCGCAACCAAATCTTGTTACGCATTATCATGTCCCTGTTAAACCTGTTGGAACACCAATTGGTTTGAAAAACAAAGGGATGTTGTTTGTGGCTAAAAAACGTCTTCGCGTTAAAGCAGCAATCGAAAATCTTCCTAATTTCATCGAAATCAATGTAGCACCTCTTGATTTGGGTGATTCCGTATTGCTTCGTGATGTAGCACGTATTGATAATGTTACTTTTACCGATGCAGACCGTGTATCTGTTTTGAGTATCATCAAAGCGAAATAATTATGCTAATCGTCGGACTGGGCAACCCCGGCCCGGCATACGCAACAACACGCCACAATATTGGGTTTATGGTGATTGATGAATTATGTCGTCGTCGTAGTGTCGTCAACGTTTCAAAGAGTTCCTTTGATGGGGAATTGTTTAAAATGGGAACGAATTTTTGTCTCAAACCCCTTACCTTTATGAATCTCTCGGGCAAATCAATTTTAGCCGTTAAAAATTTCTATAAAATTGAGGATATTATTGTTATCCATGATGACCTTGATCTGGCTTTTGGTGCGTTACGCTTCAAAAATGGGGGCGGTCATGGGGGTCACAATGGACTCAAATCGGCTGATAGTGCTATTTCTTCTGAATATACCCGTGTCCGTATGGGTATTGGTAAACCTGAACACAAATCCCAAGTTGCCGATTACGTCCTTCACCCTTTTTCGCCTGATGAACAATCACATTTAAAAGAGTGGATTGGAAAAGCAGCAGACGCGGTGGAAATGTTGCTCACATCACCTTGCAGTGAGGTCTCTTCGAAGTGTTCGCTGAAGGGGCTGACCCTTTCATAAAAACCTTTGTAAACAGTAGGTAAGTATGCTTTTCTTTAAATCAATTTCATTTCTCTATCTTCGCTATTGCATTATTATTTTGATTGCATTGACAGGATTTATGTTGGGGTTTGATCTTATGGATAGCCTTGCTAAACTCCCAAAATCGGCGAATCTTGCCTTATTATACGTTAGCTATCGGTGGCTATATGCGTTGGATATGATGCTCCCTATTTCGATTATTTTTGCCTTTATTATTACAATGGTTAATCTTGTTCGCTCGAATGCTTTGACGGCCTATTATGCCCTTGGATATTCGAGGCTCAAAGTCCTAACCCCTTTTTTAGTTACAGCGGTGAGTATTTTGACCCTTTATATAGCAGCGCATGCAACGTCGTTTGCTCGTGCCAATGAATATTCAGATAATTTACGGGAATCATCGCAACTGTTGACCCCTACGAATAACCTCTTTTTTACTCATGAGGGGAACTATATTTATTTTGGAACCCTTAATCCCTTAACCCAAAGTGCCCAAACGATCCGTATTTTTACCTTTGAAAACGGGAAATTGCATGAAGCGTTGAGTGCCGATGAGGCGTATTATCGGGATCATTATTGGGTAATACAAAAGGCTCATTTGATACGACCTCCTGCTGTTTTAAATTTACGAGGAAAAGGGTTTGAGAGTGAAGATGTACATGAGATACGGGTTCTTCATGATTTTCGACCCAAAATCCTTGACCAAATTTATGAGGGAAAAGTCAATTATACCATTATGGATGCGGTGGATGCGTTGCG
>JAABPY010000107.1 GCA_011391735.1 Sulfuricurvum sp.
TCAAGATTGACCAATCTTTTATACGAGATTTTTTAGAAGACAAAAGTGATAAAGCCATCGTCGAAGCGATTATAAAACTTTCCAATACCTTTGGGATGAAAGTTCAAGCCGAAGGGGTTGAGACAAAAGAACACTTAGCGCTTTTAAAAACCATGCGTTGCGACTTGGCACAAGGATACTACTACAATATGCCGATGCCTCTAAGCGAGTTCTTAACCTTCACACAAAAGGTAAACAGTGAAAAACAAAAAGTTTGATCATGACGTTACCTATATTGCCTTAGAAAACTTTGCTCAAAGAAGTTTTGAGATAGCGTATGAAGTCTTTCACAATCTTCAAGAATCGGAAAATATTTGGGTAAAAGAGTTTGTTTTGGCTCTTGGTGAATCAGAACTGTATGAGTCCCTTATGTACCACAAAGATATGATACATAGCATACTTTTATCCAAAAATTATGCGCTTATAGAAGAGTTTTTTGTCTGGAAGTACAGTGTTTATCAAAGTAAAAATATCAATGTCGATTGCTTTTTGGTTGAGTACGATTTATGGAAACATAGCATTATGCACCATCTGTATCAATCCCATAGCAGTGAAATAACATTGATATATGACTATCTTGTACTCCATCATGAAGAGTATAAACGTAAAGCACTTATACCTAAAAAAATTGCAGTTCTACCAGAATATCAAACCCTTTTTGATAGTTTATTACACTGTTTATTAAGTAGTGAACAAGACGAATTTTATAAACTTATAGAGAGAAATCTTCCCCTCTTTCATAACGATATTTTTAGTTTTATCGAGCACGTTATCAATCCGCTGATGTATAAAGTGGGAAATATGTGGCAATATAATCAGCTAAGCGTTGCCAAAGAACACCTTGCGACATCATTTACCAATGAGATTATAGAGATGTTTTTTATAAAACTCACCCAGCCACCAAAACGAAAAGAGCGGGTAATTATCTCAACAGTTGGCGATGAGTCACATAATCTAGGGATCAAAATTGTTGGCAAGTTTATCAACTCCTGCGGATTTGAAGTAAAAAATCTTAGCTCAAAAATATCAAGCAAAGAGTTGGTTTCAAGTGTCTATGAGCTTCAACCTGATTTGCTCGTTCTATCAGTAACACTCCCCTCCAATATCGCAACCCTTCAGCAAATTGTAGATGAGCTCAAATCCGATTCAAAAGCCTTTCATGGCGTAATAATCGTAGGGGGACAAGCTCTCTTTGGAGATAACAGACAAGTAACCGTTCAAGGGGCAGATTTTTGCAGTAAAAATTTAGATGAGTTAAAACAATTCTTAGTTCAAAATTATTCTTAGGAAAATCAATGAAAATCTTACTTACGGGTGCCAACGGATACATCGGACGACGGCTCAAGCATCGCTTGTTGCAAGAAGAGACGATTCATCTTCGCCTCTTCGTCACCCATAAACAAACCCTTAACACCCAAGAAAGGGTTGAAATTGTTCAGGGAAATACCTTTGATAAAGAGAGTCTTGATCGTGCCCTTGAGGGGATTGATACCGCATACTATCTCATTCACTCCATGGCATCCCAAAACTACCGTGAACTTGATCGTCAAAGTGCTCAAAATTTTCTTGACGCATGTATCAAAGCGGGGGTAAAACGGATTATTTATCTGGGTGGTTTGGGTGAGAAAAAAAGCGCAAGCGAACATCTCCTTAGCCGTATCGAAACGGGAGAGATTCTAAGCTCCCGCCCCGATGTCATCCAGACGCTGTGGTTTCGCGCAGGTGTCATCATCGGATCGGGTTCAGCAAGCTTTGAAATCATCCGTCATTTAGTTGAGAAACTCCCTTTTATGATTACCCCAAAATGGGTCAATACCCTCTGTCAGCCCATCTCTCAAAGCGATGTTATTGAGTATTTAACCCTTGCTGCTTTCATCAACTCTGCTCAAAATGTTATGGTCGATATTGGGAGTGAAACCATGAGCTACAAAGAGCTTCTGCTAGGGTATGCCCATGCCGTCGGATTGGAACGCACTCTCATTCCTGTTCCATTTTTTACCCCAAAACCCCAAAACCCCAAAACCCCGATTAATTGAAACTGATTATTGATAGATAATCTTGAAACCTGCACCGTTTTCAAGTTCAGTGT
>JAABPY010000108.1 GCA_011391735.1 Sulfuricurvum sp.
GAGATTATGGAAACTCTTATGGTGGATTTAGCCAATGAAGAGCGTTATCGTCACAGCGTCGAAGAGTTATTTCGGATTTTTCATAATATCAAATCGGCTTCGGGCTATTTGCAACTTCATCCCATGATGCGTCTTTCCACATTTGTGGAAGATGCCCTTGAGTATTTGCGAGGGCGTGAGGGTACGGCAAATGAAGAGACGATTACGTGGCTTATTCGTGTGGCTGATTTGTTTATGCAGTGGCATGAAGACTTCAAAATGGACAACGAACTCTCGAAAATCCCTTTTTCCCTTTTAATTTTACCCGATATGGAGACTGAATGAAACAACTAGTTGCGTACATTACCGCAGGATATCCTGATAAAAATTTTACGATTGATTTGGCGTTGGCATTGGGGCAAAGTGGGGTCGACACCCTCGAACTTGGGGTTCCTTTCTCCGATCCTGTAGCGGATGGTCCCGTCATTGAAATGGCAAATCAAAGAGCGTTGGCAAACGGATTTCATTTTGCGGATATTCTTGACATATCCGAAGCGATTGCCCCTACCATTGATACGTTATGGATGGGATATTTCAATCCATTTTACCAATACGGGATGGAAAAACTCCTCGATCGTGCCAAAGCCATCGGGGTCAATGGGTTGATTATTCCCGATTGCCCCTACGAAGAGACAAAAACATATCATACCCTTTTTGAAGATCGAGGTTTGGCGAATATTACGTTTGTTGCCCCAACAGATGGAGAAGAGCGAATTGCAACCATCACGGCACAAGCTCGTAAATTTATCTATCTTGTCGCCTACGCTGGGATTACAGGAAGTGGTAAGAGTGAAGATTTGGCTCCCGTTTTAGAAATGATCAAACGTCATACCTCTACCCCTGTTTATGTCGGATTTGGGATCAATGAACAAACGGCTCGTGAAAAAGCACAAGGGGCAGATGGGGTTATTGTAGGTTCTGCCATTGTCAATATTCTTTTAGATGAATCGTTGAATAACACCCAGAAAATTACCAAATGTTGTGAGATTACCCGAGTGATCAAATCACTTATCAATGAATAAAATGGTTAGAACAGTAACCATTTGATGTCTCCTAGAATTGCTTTTTTACTTTTGGTTTCTGTTATTGTTTCGGCGAATGAACCTCTTTATGATGAACTAAAAAGAGGTTCATCTCCAGAGGTTCAGCAGTCGGCCGCATTGGGTTCTATCCCTTTTCTTCTTGGTGATCCTTTCAACGAAAAAGTGAGGAGGCTCAACGGTGATGAGCAAAAAGATTATCTCCCTCAAACGATCAATGTCAATGCAATGCTCCCTCTCCATTATCGTAAAGTGATCGAAGATACACTCTATTTACAGCTTCTTTTGCTTTCATCGGTTAGTTTTTTGACGTTTCTTCCTCAGAGTGTTACCAGTTGGAATATGGAAGAATTACAGAAAAAGTCGCTTTCAGAACGGTGGTTTGAACACATTTCAACTCCTCCTGTTTGGGATCATGATCATTGGAGTATCAATTTTATCGGACATCCAATATCAGGTTCGTGGTACTATATGATGGCGCGTAATGATGGGTTGTCGATGTCGGAGTCGGCAACCTTTTCAGTACTGATGTCCACTTTTTTTTGGGAATATGGATATGAAGCAGTTGCCGAAACCCCCTCAATTCAGGATCTTATTTTTACCCCTTTGATTGGTTCGATTTTGGGGGAGGGGATGTTTATTCTTGAGGGGAAATTGGATCAAAATGGGGGATTACTTTTTGGATCAAAAATTATAGGTAACATAAGCTACTTTTTTTTAGATCCCATGGGAAATATTGCATACGGAATGAAAAATATACTGAATACTTTTCACATTAATACGAATGTCACAATGACAATACAAACGTACTCACAAGGACAATTTCAAGCTATTGCTACGCAAAGGGATTATATTGGCTATGGGGAGCGTGAATATGGTTTTATGATAACTTTTCAATAAAAAGAAGCTAACTTAACTTTCGCACCTAAAACCGAGTATTTTTTGAGTTACATCCTGCAGCACAGTGATGATATTCACTA
>JAABPY010000109.1 GCA_011391735.1 Sulfuricurvum sp.
ACCCCATCACGTTACTACCATATTGAAACACTTCATAATAAGGGTCAGTACACCCTTGATCTCTTCCGCTCCACGGAATGGTTTGCATTTGATTGGAGTAGACCGATACCGTCCAATTGTTAGTAATATGCTGTTTCACCAACGCATCGATGTATTTGATCTCGACGTAATTTCCCATAATTTTATGGCGACTGGCATCAAAATAGTTGGGGTTGTTTTGATATTCATTGATTGTTATTAATCCGACGTGGGAAGAACACGCTCCTACCGAATCGTCATCGAAGATCATCACTTGCCCATGATTATCGATTATCGTACCCGTCGAAGCCCCACTGATAGTGATGGTAAAGGATTCAGCCCCCTCCACGATGGTATCATTATGAATAGGGATGGATAAAGAATAGGTGGTAGCACCTTCGGGGATAGTGATGCTTTGCGGTGTTGTCACCCCTGTATAATCAGCAGGTGACGTTGCCGTCCCATTTGCCGTTGAATAATTCAACGTAATCCCCCCTGTGGGTGAGGGTTGATTGAGAGTAATATTGACGATGGCATTGGTATCGGCTTCAGCAATGCTTGCATCATTAATCGCTATAGAGAGAGCCGTATCCTCATCAATAATCGTCCCCGCTGCCACTCCACCTGATTCTATCGTTGCATTTTCGTTAGGTGATGTCAATAGTACGGCAACGGTTTCATCCAATTCTGGCAGTGTATCATTAAGGATGGGAACATCAACGGTTGCACTGGCACATACACCTGTTGATTGATTGGAGGTAGGAGAGATCGTAACCAATTGAGATGTCGCTGTGAAGTCAGTTCCTGCCGTTGCCGTCCCCCCTGCCGTTGTTACAACATTAACCGTATAAGCGCTAGTTTTGCTACACCCATTGCTTGGATAGGCTGTCAGTGTGATCGTAAAGCGCATATAGGCACCCGTTGCTTCGGTTACGGGAGAGGGTGCTGTTATGGAAAAAGCCCCACCCCACCCCAACACCGCAAACATCATCACGATACTAAAAATACTTATCAAACGTGAAAAAATTGTAACACCTCTCATTTCATCCCCCATCGAATCCATAAACCTTGTTATATCGACAAAAAAGTGTAATTATTGGAGTATATTCTAGCTGCGATTAAAGTGCTATTAAAATATTTTGTCATTTATTATGTTATTTTATTCTCCAGCCACCCTTTGACCTCACGAACAACCTCTTCATCTTCCCCTATATCGACCCACTGAAGCTTTTTACCGCTTTGGATACTCCCCTCCAACAAATCACCGCTAGAGCGAAACTTTAAATCCAATGCTGCAATCTCAAAACCGCTCGTACACCTGCCAAACGACTCTAACCGAACGTTTTTACCCGAAGTATTCGTATAGAGATAGCAATACCCCTGAAGCCCCGTTCGACTCACGCGCCCACGAAGCTGATGAAGAGTCGAGAGTCCCAACCGTTCTGCTCCAACGATAATGACGGTAGTAAGACGGGGCAAAGATATTCCCACTTCAACAACTGTTGTTGCAATCAACAAAGAACCCTTATCCCGAAATTCTCGTAATACTTCCTCTTTCTCTTTGTCTTTTCCATGGGTCACGTAGACATTTTCAAAATTCTTCTCCCAATATCCCCGTGCCTCTTCAATACTTTGATAATTAATACTCTCACTTTGCTCGACGAGGGGGTAAACGAGTAGAACTTGATGATCTTGGGCTATTTCGGATCGAATATGTTCCAAGAGTGGGGGGAAATCGGTTTTCGTAATAATTCTCGTCGCAATAATTTTCGTAAAAGGGGTTTGAACGATGAGGCTCACATCAATATGCGCCGATTCGATCATGGCTAATGTTCGTGGTATTGGGGTAGCGGAGAATTGGAGAAAATGGGGCGGAGAATCGTTTTCGGTAAGCTTGGAGAGGGCGTTACGTTGCGCGGTGCCAAAACGGTGCTGTTCATCCACCATCACCAATGCGCACTCAGGAAGTTCTCGATAAAGGAGGGCATGGGTTCCGATGATAAAATCAAACTCCTCCAATG
>JAABPY010000110.1 GCA_011391735.1 Sulfuricurvum sp.
TCAGACGCTAAAGCCAGTCTTTTGAGGTTTGTTGGGTATAGTTCAATGCAGAAGTTGCTGAAGTTGCGAGTAACACAGTGTAACCCACCATATTCAAATCCTGCTTCAGTGCTTGTGCTGTGATGGAATTGTCTTCTACAACTAAAATACGTACTAAATTCAATGATTATCCCATTATTAAGAAAATTATTTCTGACATATTACTATAGAAGTTATCACATAAATATAACAGCTTGATTGCTTTTATTTAAAGGAGTGTATTATGACAAAAGTTTTATAGATATTGCTACATTTAAGGGTTGTTCTGTGCAAAAAGAATTGGTGGATAATTTTTACACAAGTGGATGGGAATTTTCTCTCTCTGATCTTGAGTTAAAGAGTAGATATCAGATGATTAACATCGGTATGTTCTTATCTACGATCGTCATTATTTATGCAATCATCGGAAACTATGTGAGACATATTGAAGGGTTCATTCCCATAGAAACTTCAATAATAGTAATGAATATAATAATGACTATAGCTCTAAGAAAGTCCAGAAAAATATTTGAATATGTTGCCACTATAATGACGGCACAATATACATTTTTATTTTTGGTGATCATTTATAAGGGTGATCCTGTCGATGTTAAACACACTTGGTTTTTTACCTACTCTATTATTCTTCTCTATTTTCAAGGTTCAAAAAAGGGATTGTACTGGTTTATCTTTCTTGTCACGATGTTGCTAATCGCTCCGCTTCAAAAATTTGTGGAAATCAAATACACCTTTTACCAAGTCTCCTACATCTCCTTTGTATTAATCATTATCTACATTATTATCCATTTTTACCAAGTAAAGATGGATGAAGCGAACGCTTTGATTAAAGAGCAACAAAACAAACTCCTTGAAGCAGAAAATATTTTAAGAAGAGAACTGCATCATAGAACCAAAAACAATATGCAATTTATTCTCTCGTTATTTAAACTCAAATTAGCCGCTTTTATGCGTCCTGATGTTCAAAGAGTGGTCAAAGAGGTTACCTTTAAAATCAAAAGTATGGCAAGAGCGCATGATATGTTATACGCTCAAACATCACTCAACAATATGGATACAAGCAAATATTTCAATCAATTAATTGATGAGTTAAAAAATGGTTATGAAACGGATCGCATCGCATTTGATATTAAAGTAGAAACCCAACTTAATGGTGACCAAATTTTATATTGCGGTTTGATCGTCAATGAAATGGTTATCAATGCTTTAAAATATGCGTTTGATGATGAACAAGCTGGAGTAATATCTTTACATCTCACTAAAAACCAAGATCAAATTATTTTAGACCTCTCAGATAACGGAAAAGGGATGGATGAATCCAAAGAAGACTCTTTTGGCTCTATGATGATTAAAAGTCTGATTGAACATGAGTTGAAGGGTAGTATGAAATTAGAAACAAAGAATGGTGTTCGGTACACGGTTACTATGCCGTGTTGAAATAAGATTATTTAAACAAACTTTGACAAACTTTTTATTTTTAAAATGTTTCAATAGATAAGAAGTGATATAATTTGTCAATTTAACCATAAGGAGCTGTAATGAAAGCACAACTATTTGATGCTGCGCTCTTTGCCAAAGGTATTACGAAACGGGAATATTCTACCTTTGCAAATATACCTTACGATACGGTTGCAGGGTGGAAAAAACGTGGTATAGCTCCCGATCATGCTCTAATTATCTTAAAAAATATGCCTCTCAATCTTAATAAAAAGCATATTGCACGACTTAAAAGAGCACCGAATCAATACCGCGAAAATGCCGAAACCAAAAATTACAAAATTTTACAAGCGGCATTTTGGGGTAAAAACGTTACCGTTGAAACAATCCTTGCACAAGTAGAAGAAAAAAATCCCCAATATCTGAAACCCATATTCAAAAACGTTTTTTATAAAGACATCATATCTTTGCTCGGCATAGAAACTATCATCGCTTTAAAACCCGTTTATGCAAAGATAATGGAAAAAAAGGATGCCGAATTCTGGGAGTTTCTTGCTAAACGCTACAAGGACAAACAATGAGAAATGACTGGGAAGCAGTCTATCGAGGACAAGAACTCATACTCAATGTATGCAAAGAGATTGAACCCCTGATATTCGCAGGAGGAACGGCGATACATCGTTGTGTACTCTCAAAAGAGCGGCGAGAATCAGAAGATATTGATTTATTTATTGATCATTTATGTGGTGTAAGTGAATCCAATCGGTATGCAATAGAGATGAGAAAAGCGTTCACGGCACACAAGCAGATCAATGTTATCAATTATGATTTTCGTCCAGAGGAAAAATCCCATCGATTTGCTTGTATCGTTGATGGAAGCAATGAAGTTATCAAAGTGGAACTTCTTGATTTCACGGGTGGGCGTTTTACCGATGAATCGTTTACCCAATCCCCTCTCTTCCCGCGAGTCGAAAATAGCTACAATCTCATCTTGTATAAACTTAAGGCTCTAAGTGATCGAACCGATACAATTAAAGACCTATATGATCTCTATTTTCTTTTCAGAGAGCATAAAACTCCTATTGATATGCGTACTTTGTTTTTTGATTTGGATATGAAATTTAAAGCTGCCACTGGCTATAGCTATGGAGCTAGTGAAATCATCAAAGCATTAGGAGCAAAACATAGACAATGGGATATTATCCCTAAAAATGTATTCGATACTAATCCCGAATTGATCTCTAACGCCATTTTTGATTTTAGGGATGAGTTGGTGGATGCCATTGCAGACCCCTATCTTGAACAAATTGATTTGTCCCATGAACAACATATTAAAAATAAAATTGAAGCTCTTGATTTTGATACTACAGTCGAAGAATACCTGAATATAATCGAAGCAAATAGTTTTATTGCAGCAGTGACAAAAGAATTTCTCTAAAACACTTGTGAATAGATAAAGGAAATGGAAATAGTTGGTGCGCCTTACAGGATTTGAACCTGTGACCTACAGCTTAGGAAGCCGTTGCTCTATCCAGCTGAGCTAAAAGCGCAAAAAGTTATTATCAGCTTGCCGCTTGCAATGCGCAATATGCCTCTTGGAGAAACTGAAATTTCTCAGTGTATTTGTTGACGATTTCAGGGCTTCGGGTTTGAACACGATCGGGATGATACCGCTTGGCAAGCTGTCGATACCGTTTTTTCAAATCATTCGCTTTGGATCCCATCGGGATTTCAAAAATAGCATGATAGCGAATCATTTTATCCAATTCATCATTTTTAAATCCAAACCCGTGAAACTGTCCATAGAGTTTACGCATAAAATCATCATCATACGTGTAATTAATTTGATAATGGAGTACTTCACGTCGATTAAGCGCTTTTTCCAAGCGCGTTTTAGCTGCCATCGTACTTACATCGATATAAAGCTGCGTAGAGGTACTGTTGGTAACGAGAGAAGAGAGTTGTTGTTTCAAATAGCGCATCACCCACATATTCTGAGTCAAAAAGGTGACTTTCACCCGATTAGGACCAAATGCGAACAGTTCAATCTCTACTTTTTCTGCTTTCTTGTACGGTACTTCAATCCGTACGGCAGCACTTTTACATTTACGCAAGGATCGACGATAAAATGAACCTGTCAAATCATTCTTTTGAGTATACATATCACTCAACGTATCGAGAAAATCTTCTTTTTGTTTCATTAAGCCCTCATTATTCAGCACTAAAACCCCATTCTCCAAGAATAGGGTATTGTGGATATGATGATCAAAAAAATCTTCCATCCACGGCTCGTGAAGGGTCGTAGAATCACCTTGGACAAAAATAGCATTATTGCGCAAAACGACTCTCACGAAACCCTCCCGTATGATAATATTGAGATAAATAAAGCAAAAAGAGTTCCAACTATTGCTGAACTATTTTTTCATAACGTTCAGGATGGCGATCACGAATCAAGCCCCAATAGTGACGATGTTCCCCAATTGTGACAGGATCAAATTCGCTATAGAGGATCTCCTCTTTGTCCCGTGAGGCTTCGGCAACTTTCGCCCCCGTATGATCGGTAATGAATGAACTGCCATAAAACGTGAGGGTACAGCTCTCCCCCACCTCTTCACCGATACGGTTGGCAGCGATAACGGGGATAATGTTCGCCGCAGAGTGGCCCATTTGTACCCGTTGCCAATGGGATGCCGAATCAACGCCGATTTCAGGCTCAGACCCAATAGCAGTAGGATAGAAAATCATATCGGCTCCCATAAGGGTGAGACATCGTGCCGTTTCAGGAAACCACTGATCCCAGCAAATCCCTACTCCAATATTTCCATAGCGTGTTTCCCATACTTTGAACCCCGTATCACCCGATTGGAAATAAAACTTCTCCTCGTACCCAGGGCCATCGGGAATATGGGTTTTGCGGTAGTTCTCTAAGACCGTCCCATCGGCATCAATCATCACAAGAGAGTTAAAATAGCGTTCACCCTCTCGCTCGAAATAACTAAGGGGCAACACCACCCCAAGCTCTTTGGCAAGGCTACTAAAATGCGCTATGAGGGGATTATTTTCCAAAGGTTGCGCCCATTGAAAATATTTTTGATCCCTATCTTTACAAAAATAAAGCCCCTCAAAGAGTTCAGGAATGAGAATAATATTCGCCCCATTATGAGCCGCCTCACGCACCATGGATTCTGCTTTTGCAACATTTGCCTCTTTATCTCCACCCATTTGCATCTGTATTGCCGCTACTTTGACCATTACACACCCTCATCCAAAACTTTTCTTGAATTATAACGGACTCATTATTAATTTTTAAACAATCTAGTGTTATCCTATTAGCAATTCATCGTATCCAAAGGGGGTCTATTATGAAACTCGAACCATCGCTTAACCCATTGCCACAAATGGGTGCTGAATCGTCCAAACGGGATAAGACGCTCGAAAAAATCGCCACTGCCATAGAGATTGGGATGCAAGATGGCTCCTCGCGTTCCATCGCTGACACGCTCCAAAATCAAGTCTCTACGATGTCGCAAGAACTTATGAACAGCAATGACGGTATTTCAATGATGCAAATAGCAGGGGGGACATTGAACTCTCTAAGCGACCAGACCCAAACATTGAGTGATCTAAGTGTCCGTTACAACAGTGCTTCCCTTAATGATTCCCAAAAGCAAGCGTTAGAGGGGGAATTTACCAAGACTGTTCAGTCGATGCAACAAAGTATCAACAGCAGTACGTTTAGTGGGCAATCGTTATTTGGAAGTAGCTTAACGTTAGGAGATGGGAGCATATCCGCCTCTATCCCGACCCTTTCTCCCGCTTCTCTGTCGATTACGAATCAAGATACTCTTCAATCGTATCAAGATTCGTTGGCACAGGCAGGTTCCGATATTGGCTCCACAACCAATGCCCTTGTTAGCTCAACGACGAGTTTGCTCAATCAAATCACGGCAACATCCGCTGCCAAAAGTCAAATTGCCGATAACAATATGGCAAATGCCGTCCAAGATTATCAGCAAAGCAATCAAAAATTTGATATGGCGCAACTCACAATGGCACATCAAAACACCCTACTTCAACAAAACATCATGCAGTTATTAGGATAAAATAACAAGAGGGGACTTTACATGCTATTTTTAGCTTCAATCCCCAATAGTGAGAGTCCTGTCCGAATCGATAGCGCAACGACAAGGAGAAGCTTCAAGAGTTTCGTCTCATCTTCATCTCCAATAACGCGGGTATCGTAGTAAAATTTATGCAATTTCGCCGCCAGTGCTTTGAGATAATCGGGAAGTTTTTGCGCTTGACGCGATTCGAACGCATCCTCGATGATTTCAGGTAATAGCAACGCTTCAAACAGCAATCCATCCGCATCGGCACTTAAACCGTGCAAACGAGAAGCCATAATCTCTTCTAAACTCTTCTCACTCTTAGAGACAAGGGTTTGGATACGGGCATGAGCGTATTGAACGTAATAAATAGGGTTGGAACTATCGGTACGTTTAAGCTCTTCGATGTCAAACTCCAATGCGGTATCACATTTTTTAGAAGCAAACATAAAACGCAAGGCATCCGAACCGATTTCTTCCACTACGTCATTCATCTGAATAACTGTACCTGCTCGCTTAGACATTTTGAACGGTTCACCATCTTTGAGGAGACTGACCATTTGAGAAAGCTGTACCTCTAATTTCTCAGGATTATACCCCAAGAAACTCACCGCCGCTTTCACACGGGCGATATAGCCGTGATGATCGGCTCCCCAGATATTGATATAATCCTCATACCCACGCTCAAATTTTTGATTGTGGTAGATAATATCTCCTGCCAAATAGGTAGGGCGACCATCGTCACGAACGACAACACGGTCATGGTCATCACCGAATGAAGAAGAGTGAATAAAGGTTTTACCCTCGTTTTGGTAAACACCATCCCCCATTTTTGCCATAACACGATCCCATTCACCGTATAAAGACGCTTCGCCCACAAAGGTATCAAAATGGACATTAATCGCTTTGAGATCCGCCACAATCAGAGCTAAAATCTTATCTTTTGCCCATAGTGCCAGCTCTTTTTGACGCAACTCATCACGAAGAGCCTCTTCACCAAACAGCTCCACTACCTCACGTGCAAGATCGCTAAGATACTCACCTCGATAATATTTCTCGGGCCACTCTACCTCTTCGCCAAGCAACGCACTGCGCCCCTCAAGCTGAAGCGAAACACCAAGAAGATCAATTTGGTTACCCGCATCATTGACGTAATACTCCGCCGTCATATCGTATCCCAAATGACGACCAAGACGTAAAAGAGTATCCCCATACACCGCACCACGTGCATGCCCGATATGTAGCGGTCCTGTAGGATTGGCACTCACAAACTCTAAGAGAATGGTCCCTTTTTTCTCATCACTACCAAATTGCTCCCCATGGGTAAGTGCCCACGACGCATAGTCGTCCAAAAAGCTCTCAGAGAGACGAAAGTTAATATATCCCTTCACCGATTCAACGGCACTAAAAACCGATTCTTCCCCAAAAGAGTTAGCAATCTCTTCGGCAATAATCATAGGTGATTTTCGAAGCTCTTTGGAGAGGGAAAAAGCCATAGGGGTGGAAAAATGACCAAAAGAACGATCTTTTGGCTTTTCCAAGACTACATCACAGTTGAATTTATCGCGCAACAGCGCAGCTACTCGTTGCTTCAAGGGTTACGCTTGAGAAGTAGTTTTTGGAGTTTCAACATTTGTTGTTGCTGACTCTACATGCTTATGAGCCTCTGGCGTTGTGGATGCTGTTGGTTCATCCTCGTCTCTCATCTCTTTTTTGAAGCCCTTAATCCCCTGTCCAATGCTTTTTGCAAGATCAGGAATTTTTTTTGCTCCAAACAATAAAACGACAATCGCAAGAACAATTAACCAATGACTTGTGCTAAAACTTCCCATCTTTTATTTCCTTCTTATCGATAAAATTAATAAATATAGTATAACGGCACATTGCTGTAATCGCCCTTACATTTTTAGTTAGCCTTGCGCTTCCCATCGTTGAATAAACTCATTGATTTTTAACGTCGGAATTTTCATCCGTGCCGCTTTAGCAATAGAGATCAACACCTCTGCCGCTTTTTCGAGATCATCATTAACGATCAAATAATCGTATTCCGTAATCCGTTGCACTTCACGTGTTGCCATTGCAAGCCGTTTGGCAATAACCTCTTCACTGTCCGTCAAACGGTTATGAAGACGGCGTTTGAGCTCACATAGTGTAGGGGTTGTGATAAAAACGGAGGTGGTAATATCCGCCAAGCGACTTTGTACCGCATCATTGCCTTGGACATCAATATCGAAAATAACGAGTTTCCCCTCTTTGAGAGCTTGTTTGACAGGGATCAAAGAGGTACCGTAATAATTACCGTGAACAAACGCATATTCAAGAAACATCTCTGCTTCAATCTCCCCCTTGAACACCTCTTCACTCACAAAATGGTAATGGACACCACTTACCTCTCCCTCTCTCATCGGACGGGTCGTTGTTGAAATGGAAAAATAGGTGGGTCCAATATGATCAATAATTTTACCAATTAATGAACTTTTTCCCGCTCCACTAGGACCCGATAAAACTAAAATGGCACCACTTTCTTCGTTCACTTCGTCTCTCCGAAATTGATATTAATACTGATATTAAGTCCTTTGAGTGATTTGACCACGTCATCGTTGGAGAGCGCTTTTAAAAGTGCTTGTAATGCTTCAACCCCTTGAACGGGAGCTTCACTCTTTTCCTCTGCTACCAAAGGAGACTTGCACTCTTGTACTTCAACGACTTTAGGAGCTAGCTCCTCCTTTTCGCTTACAATACTCTCTTCTTCGTCTTCCTCTATTTCTTCCCCTAACGCAAGCTTCATCTCCCGTTCATCAATCCCCTCAAAACCATCCAGACTCTCTTCATTATCCGTATCCGTCATTGCATTTATCTCATCTAGGGAATCAATATCCAAATCATCTTCATGATGATCTTCTAGCTCCAAATCATCTTCATGATCCTCCAGCTCTAGTTCCAAATCATCTAAACCAAGTTCCCCTGTTGCCTTTTGAATCTGTAATTCAAGGTCATTAAACTCATCATCGCTCAATGATTCGGTTTCTAAATCATCAAACTCTTCCTCATCCAACATCGCATCAAGAGATTCGCCCTCTTCTTTTACCCCATTTAAATCATCCAAATGATCTTCCGATACCTCCTCAAGAGAAAGTTCATCCATCTCCAAATCATCAAGTTCATCAAGACTCTCATCTTGGGTCAAATCACCAAAGCTACTTAAAATAGGATCATCTTCCATTTCAAAATCATCAAGTCCATCCAAAAGGTCATCATTATTTCCCATAGGCTGAGCTTCCAAATGTTCCATCATGAATTCATCTTCATCGCTATCGTCCAAAAGATCTTGAACCTCTTCAACCTCTTCATGATCCAAAACACTTGTTGTTAGAAGAGGTTCAATTTCTGCAATCTCTTTTTCATGTTTGCTTAACACATCCAAATCAACAATACTATCCAACTCTAACGTATCAAAATCATCGTTCTCGTCAATACTTTGGAGAGTCTCAAAAGATTTTTCTTCTTCATTGGGTGCTTTGGATAGCGTATTCTCAATCCTAGCGAACAATTCAACCAAATCAGTCGGCAAAAAGGGCTTATTAATAATATGATCAAACCCTTTTTCAATAGTATTCCCACGTGTTGCCATTAACAAACTTGTCTTAAACGTTATCTTCTCTTCTAGTTGAACCATAAGATCGTTGCTGTATTGCGCATCATCGATGATAACCAAATCATATCCATCATGCTCAATCTCATCAACGGAGCTAACAACATTTAAATCATCTTTTGTTTTTTGTGCACTTAATGCAACCAATTTCCGTACAACGGGATTATCATTTAATAATAAAATTCTCATGGCGTACCCAACCCCTTATTTATGACTCGTGTTTACTTCAGCTCTTAATGGTATCATTGTAACTAAAAAAAAATAAAATGATAAAATTTATAGCCCTACTTTTCACTTTCACCGTTCTAAACGGTCAAAATATCCTCTATTGGCTCCCAAAAGAGAGGAGTCATTTTGAATATTCCCTTAATAACCATCTAAAAAATGCCCGAAAAATAATTATCATCACCCCCTCAATGAATGCGCCCTCCCTTAAAAATAAACTTATCAAAGCCATTTCGCACGGTGTGAATGTTACCCTTATCACCCAAGATGTCTCAAACGATCCTATAGCACTCGTTGCTTATGAGAATGTAGAGTTACTCCTCTATCGTGGAAAATCTTTGAAAGAGAGCACTATTATTATAGATAGCGATTTTGTATGTATCCAAAAAGGGGGACTAGGCGACTCCAAAACAACATTTTTCTGTAGTGATGCCCCTCTTTTACTCCAAAAAACACTCAAAACTATCCACCCTATACACACCCATTCGAAACCCTATTTAGAATAGTTTCTCCAAAAAGTAGAAAGCATCTTCCATCTGTCGATTCACAATGGCAAGCGTTGCTGCAAGGGTTGCCATCAACACCAAAAAGGAGACCCCAATTTTGATCGGCATACCAATAACCAAAAGATTGAACTGAGGCATACTTTTCATTAACATCCCGAAAATAGTATCCGCAAGCATGGAGAGTGCCGTGATGGGAAAAGCAATCATAAACCCTACCACAAACATATTGAGCATAGCGTGCATAATATAGGTAAAAAGTTCGTGGGTGAGCATAAATCCCCCCAACGGTACCGAAGCAATCGACTCCGACGCATAGAGTAAAATCCAATGGTGTAAATCAAGGATCAAAAGTACCATCAATGCCAACAGTGATAAGAATTGGTTGATAATCGGCATCGAAACCCCCGACTGAGGATCAATGGCTGAAGCGAGTGAAAACCCCATCATAAACGATATTTGCCCCCCCGCGAAGGTAATAACATTGTATGCTAGTTGCAAAACAAGCCCCACCGTCAATCCAAAGAGGAGCTCACCTAAAATGGCAACGGTTAGACTCGCCGCATCAAGAGGAATTTGCAATGGGGGGAGAGAACCATAAAAAACGATGGTAAAAAAGAAGGCCATCGCCGCTTTGATCGACATAGGGATATTGGCATGTGAAAAGATGGGAACCGCCGCAAACAAAGCGGTGAAACGGGTAAAAAGGAGGATAAATGCAGCCGAATTTCCTTCATTAAAAATGGTTGTCCACTCCATGGCTTATGCACCTTTAACCAAAACACCATCCACTAAACGATACATATGGGTACACCGTTTGGCGAGTTCTTCATCGTGCGTTACGAGAATCATCCCTGCCTCATGCTCTTGTAAATAGTTCATAAAAATATCCATGACTTCCGTAGCCGTTGTATGATCCAAATTCCCTGTGGGTTCATCAGCAAAAATAAGACGCGGTTTTTTGGAGAGGATACGGGCAATAGAGACCCGTTGTTGTTGTCCCCCTGAGAGTTCTGTCACTTTTTGATCGATTACATGATCAATTCCCAAACGCTTCAACAATACGGGATCAACACTCTCCCCTGCCAAAATCGCCGCCACTTCGAGATTCTCACGAGCGCTAAATCCCTTAAAAAGATAATGACTTTGGTAGATAAGTCCCAAGTCGTAGCGGCGAAGCTTGACAAGAGAGGGCTCATCAAGGGTATAAATATTCTGTCCAAAAAGCTCTACCTCTCCGTTATTGGGTTTTAATAAGGAAGAGAGGATATGTAAGAGGGTCGATTTACCACTCCCACTTACCCCGACAATAGCAATAGACTCACAAGACTGGAGTTCCAACGATAGGTTCTCAAAAAGGGGATAATCAAAACGGTGTGATAAAGAGGTTGCTTTTAAAAGTGTCATAGGGGAATTATAGGAGAATTAAATTAAAAAAAGAGAGTATTGAGAGTGCATAGTGGAAATAATTTCTGATTGCTGTATGTATTCCCAAGCTGGAAGCTTGGGGACGAGAGCGAATTAAACCAAAAGGTTTATTTACGCCATTTGAGCAGCGACTTCTTCTGCGAAGTTATCGACTTTTTTCTCTAACCCTTCGCCGACTTCGTATTTTACGAATTCAACGATAGACGCTGTTCCGCCGTGAGCGGCAGCTTCTTTGGTTAGTGCTTGTGCTACCGTCATAGAATCATCCATAACGTAGTTTTGATCTAACAAGGCAAGCTCTTTATCCAATGTTGTGTTGTCCGCTACGAAACGAGCTAATTGTCCAGGGATGATGTTTGCCCAAATTTTTTCAGGTTTACCATCGGCTAGTAATTTTGCTTTGATCGTTTCTTCAGCTGTTGCCATAACTTCTGGAGTCAATTGAGACATAGAGATATATTGAGGAACGTTTTTCAATGGTTTTTTCAAACGTGCTAACTCTTCATTCTCTGTTTTGATCGCTTCAATACGACCAATGGTCTCTGCTTCTACGAATGCAGGATCGAAATCATGGTAGCTCATCGTCGTTGGTTTCATAGCGGATGCGTGCATCGCAATGTTACGAACCATTGGAGCCAATGCGTCTGCTGTTTTTTGAGAATCACATGTGATTGCTACCAAAACACCTACACGACCATTGGTGTGAACGTAACCATTAACGCATCCGTGCTCACCCGCATTGAGAGTTACAAAACGACGTGTTACGATTTTTTCACCAATACGAGCCACTTGTGCTGTGAAATACTCAGAGAAAGTTCCTGTTTCGTACGATGTTTCATTCAACTCTTCTACGGTGCTAACACCTGTCGTAAAGACGTGCGCTGCTGTATTACCAACAAGGGCGATAAAGCCATCATTTTTCGCAACGAAATCCGTTTCAGAGTTGATCTCTACCAAGGAAGCCGAGGTGAAAGTATCGGAAACTTTAAGTCCCAAAAGCCCTTCAGATGCGATACGATCCGCTTTTTTAGCCGTTTGAGCCATACCACGGTCACGTAAAAAATCTTTTGCTTTTTCCATGTCACCATCACACTCTGTGAGGGCTTTTTTACAATCCATCATGGGCGCATCCGTCGCCGCACGAAGGTCTTTAACCATTGCTGCTGTAACCTCTGCCATGATTATGCTTCCTCTGCTACAACTTCTTCAGTAGCCGCTTCAACTGCTGCTTCTGGAGCCATCTCTTCTTCCGTTACTTCGTCGTTTCCACCATTACGAAGTGCTTTACCTTCGTTGATCGCTTCAGCCATTTCTTTACAGAAAAGTTGAATGGAACGGATCGCATCATCATTTCCAGGGATGGGGATGTCAATAACGTCTGGATCACAGTTAGTATCCAAAGGTGCAACAACACGAATACCAAGATTACGCGCTTCTTGAACGGCAATGTGCTCTTTTACTGCATCCACAACAAACATCATATCTGGCAATGTTTTCATATTACGAATACCACCAAGGTAAGCGATCAATTTGTCTTTTTGACGACCCATCATCAACGCTTCTTTTTTGGTTAAAAGACCCATTTGACCATTTGCTTGCATCTCTTCGATGATTTCAAGTTTACGGATTGATTTTTGGATTGTTGGGAAGTTGGTCAACATTCCACCCAACCAGCGGTTATCAACATAAGGCATGCCACATGAAAGTGCTGCATCACGAACGGCTACACGTGCTTGTTTTTTTGTTCCTACGAAAAGAACCGTTTGTCCCTCAGCCGCAGCGTCAAGAACTTGCTGATACGCAGCACGGAAAAAACGTAATGTTTTTTGAAGATCGATGATGTAAATATTTTTACGAACACCGAAAATATATTTTTTCATTTTCGGATTCCAACGACGTGTTTGGTGACCGAAGTGTACACCGCATTCTAAAAGGTCTTTCATAGTTACCATTATAGGCTCCTGTATCAAAATAGTTTGTTCTTCGTTTACTTGGGCGAATGCTAACAGAGCCAATGAGACATCAGGTGCACGAGAACGGCAATTTCGCTTGCGAATTTTTTCACGCGACTTTAAAAAGTGGAGAGAAAATCGGCGAAATTATACTTCAATGGCTCTTAAATTTAGCTGTTTTTAATAATAGCGTAACTGTCACACTTTTATCACTAATTTCAAAAGCTTTCAAATTGCTTTTATATAACTTTTGTTAATATCAACCCAACAAAGAGACTTAAGGAGTCAAGATGAATCAACAATTTTTAGGGTCTATCCTAGCCGCCGCTCTTATCACTACAACAGCTGGTGCGGATGATACACTCATGCAGCGATTTGATAAAATGGAAAAAGAGATGAATGCTCTCAAAGCTGAACTGGCGAACCTAAGAGCTGAAAAATCGGCACCCATTGTTGCAAAGCAAGCAGTTGTTGAAGAGGATGAGAAAAAAAGTGTTACCGAAGATCTCGAAGATATTCACGAGCAACTCACAACCCTTAATAAAAAGACGAATGGGAATGCCATCAAATGGGACGTTGACTTCCGTACGAGTGTTGACAATCTCAACTATACAATGGCGAATGGGAGCAAACAAATAAACGATGCCTTATTCAGCAACCGTTTGTGGTTGGGGATGAACTATGCAGCAACGAAGAATCTTAGCTTCACAGGGCAACTTGCCTATAATAAAATTTTCGGGCAACGTTCGGCCAGCCCAGATAATCCAAACAGTCCTGATGGTTTTGATTGGGTCAGCAGTGAATCGGCTTACAATGATACTCTTCGTGTCCGTTCTGCCTATTTTTTCTATAATAATGATACATTTTTGGGTCTTAATGTTCCATGGACTTTTAGTGTCGGTCGTCGCCCCTCCACCGAAGGACACCTCATCAATCTTCGGGATGATATGGTTGCATCTTCGCCTCTCTCCCATACGGTCAATGTCGAATTTGATGGGGCAAGTGCCAAATTTGGGATGGAAGGGTTGACGGGTCTCAATGGTTCTTATTTCAAACTCTGTGCAGGTCGTGGTATGAGCAATGCGGAGCCCCGTTTTAATGCAGCACCCTACGCCATAAGCCATGATACAACCAACAGTGTCGATATGGCAGGTCTTATATTGGTTCCTTATGATGATAAACAATACAGTACGGGGTTCCAATATACCTACGCCAATAATTTAATAGATACGGTCAATTCCCCTTTTAATCCATTAACGGGTAACTATCTTGCTGCTGGACTTTACGACCCTAGCTTCACAAGTGTCGGTGGTCTCCATACCGCAACGGCATTTGCGATGGTCAACGGTATCGGTGAGGGGTGGAGTGAGTATCTCGATGATACAATATTGTTCATTAGTGGGGCGATGTCCAAAACAAATCCCTATGAAGGTCAAGGAATGTTAGGATCTCATGATAGCCAAACAGGGTACAGTTACTGGATTGGGACACAAATGCCATCGCTTATGAGTGAGGAAGGAAAATGGGGCGTAGAGTTCAACCATGGTTCCCAATATTGGCGTCCGATCACCTACGCCGAAGATACCCTTATTGGCTCAAAAATTGCAGCACGGGGAGATGCGTACGAAGTGTACTTCACCGAACCACTCGTCGATGATATTTTGACCTTCCAGCTTCGCTATACCTATATCAAGTATAACTACACAGGAAGCAATGGATTCTTTGGAAGTAGCAGTGGTACCCCAATGGCGATTAGCGATGTACCAAGTGGTACTGATATGGGAGCCAATGCCGTCAGTAAAGCCCAAGATATTCGTGCCTACATTCGTTATAAATTTTAAACGTTGCTAGCAGTATTCTTGGAAGTGGGACTTTAGTCCCGCCTTTACTCGCCGACACTACAGTGTCCGTTTCGATTTTTACCCTTGCAACTTCACCATCTCTACTTGAACTTGATTTCTTCCACTCTCTTTAGCTCTGTAAAGCGCTTTATCTGCTCTTTGTATAGTGGTGTCAATATCTTCTCCGACCATATAAAGCGTTGCTCCAAAACTGCATGTCACCGCTCCAACATCACTAAATGTGTAGTGTGCGACTCTTTGTCTTATATGTTCCAAAGCTCTTTTTAGTGATTCTATGGATTCACTCTCTATCAATACAATAAACTCTTCTCCACCCCATCGAATAAAAAAATCCTCATTTCGTATAGATGAAGTGACCAATAAAGTCAACTCTTTTAAAACGCTATCTCCCACAATATGACCACACGTATCATTGACTCTTTTGAAAAAATCTATATCCAAAATTGCCAAACCAAGATGATGTGTATTCGTAATTTTATTCACTATATGAGAAAAGTTTTTATCTAAAAATTCTCTATTGAGAGCACCTGTGAGGTTGTCATGGGTCACTTTATTTCTAAGATTTATTTTTTCTATCATCGTGGAGCTGATATCGGTGAGAGAAATAATATAATCATCACCGTCAAACTTACTGATAGAGATACTAAAGGCATGGGGAATATCATCTAAATCATCCATCGCAACTACTTGAGCATCCCCCAATAGTGGCTCTAACACTTCTATCCAGTTTGCCCCTTGCTGAACGTTTGCTAAACTAAAATAGTCGTTCATTTCTATAAACTTATCACTAATATCTGAGTAAAGTTTGGTAAACTCTTCTACTTTCTCAACTCCAAAGAAATTGCACATGGCTTTATTTGCCATCTTTAACTTTTTACCATCAGAAATTACAATTATATTTCCTTGATGATCAAAAAGTTTTTCCAGCTTCTCTTGGCTTTTTTGAATCTCCAATTGCTGTGCCTCTATAGCTTTTTTATCGGTAATATCCTCTCTAAATGCCATATATCCGATCTTAATATCATCATCAAAAACGGGAAGTATTGTCGCATTTACCCAATAAAAAGAGCCGTCTTTTTTTATATTTTTTACTTCACCATGCCATATTTGCCCGCTGATGATTGTATCCCACAATATTTTATAATTATTATCCGCAATATCCACATGCCGTAAAATATTGTGGTTTTTTCCAATAAATTCCTCTCTTGAATAGCCAGTTAGTTTGCAAAACGCTTCCGAAACATCAAGGATAGTCCCATCCAAATCGGTTGTAGAGAAGATGACATTTTTATCAATAATTGAAATATACTCTTTTTGTTTCAATTGAAACTTTTTGCGCTCAGAAATATCACTATGTGAACCAACCATTCTCATC
>JAABPY010000111.1 GCA_011391735.1 Sulfuricurvum sp.
TACCATTCCTCTATCAAGTACCCATTTGGAAGAGCCATCTTTACACTTAACTCTATGTTCATTTATATATATATTGTTTTTCCCTTCAATATGTGCTGTTATATCTGCATAAACCTGTTCTAAATCCTGCGGATGCACTCTATTTTTCCACTCTTCCAAAGTATTGGTTATTTCATCTTCTGTAAACCCTAACATCTCTTTCCATCGTTTTGAGAAAAAGACTTCATTTGTTTTGAGATTCCAGTCCCATAGTCCATCGCCAGCACCTTCGAGGGCAAATCTAAGTCTCTCTTCTGAAGTTTGCAAAAAGTTTTTATGCTGAATCAGTTCACTATTGAGTGTATGGAGTTGGAGATGCGTGTACACTCTAGCCAAAAGCTCCTCTTTGGCAAAAGGTTTAGAGATATAATCAACAGCCCCCTCTTGAAACCCTTTGACTACACTTTCTGAATCGTTTTTAGCCGTTAAAAATATAAACGGGATCTCGGATGTTTTTATGTTTTGTTTAAGATGATAGGCTACTTGATACCCATCCATCTTGGGCATTACAATATCAAGTAAAATAAGGTCGATATTTTCATTTGAATTGACTATCTCTAATGCAGTAACACCATCCGTTGCAACCAATAGATTGTATTTCTCTTTGAGTATCTCTACTAAAATTGATATATTTATACTCTCATCATCTACTATTAATATCGTTTGTTTTTCCATATCACTCCACCAATAACTTATAAATATCACTCATAACTTTATTTGCCTCTTTATATTTATACCCAAGAAGGTAAGAGATAAGCTCATTTATTGTGCTGCTTTCTACATACAAAGCGAGCATCTCTTCAAGCAGTGTGACACTATCCCCATTGATAGCTCTAAAATGTTTTATATCTTCGGAAATCTGCTGTAAATAATGTAAAGCCTCTTCTTTACTGTACTCATTATGGATTATTCTATTCTCATCTGCACTCAATTGAAGTTTTAGATTTTCAACTGTCTCTTTAATCATCTCGATGAGTTTTGGGGTAAGCTCTTTTTTGATTTGTAGATCTTTTGATGTATCTATCTCTTTGGAGAGTTTATATATCTCTTTGAGTGAAATGTTACCACTTACTCCTTTAAGGGAGTGCATAGCTGCATCAAACGTATCTGTCTCTATTGTAGATATATCAAATATAAGCGGTGCATCTTGATACTCTTCACAAAAGTTTAGCAATAATTGTTTGATGATTTTTGGTTTATCACCGATTCTATGTTTGAGTTCTTCTACATCAACTCCATAAAACTCACTTTGAGAGTTAGTGGATGAAAGCTGCTTTGACTCTTCTCGTAAAGATTCTTTATTAGGTTCTCTTGGTTTTATAAATTGAAGCAAAGTACGAATCAACTCCTCTTCGTCAATAGGTTTTGCTAAGTGGGCTGACATTTGTGCTTCACTTGTTTTGACTAAATCATCTTGCATGACAGCAGCACTGAGTGCAACTATGGGAATATCTTTATCTATTTGCTTGATACGTCTACTCGCCTCAAATCCATCCATAATTGGCATCTGAAGATCCATTAAGATAAGGTCGTACTTTTTATCGCCCTCTATCATTTCAACTGCTTCTCTGCCGTTATTAGCTATTTCAACATACAAATTCAGGTTCTCTAACATCCCCCTAGCAACCATTTGATTTATTTTATTATCCTCTACGAGCAATATGTGTGAGCCTTTAATTGATTCGACATTTGATGTACCAATCTCTGATTCTACTATTAGCTTATTTTCTTTTTTCGTATCACTCTTTTCGAAGGTGCAACTGAAGATAAAGGTACTCCCCTCTCCCTCTTTACTCTCAACCCAAATTTCACCGCTCATCATTTGAACAAGATGTTTGGATATAGAAAGACCAAGTCCTGTTCCGCCGTATTGCCTTGTTATAGAACTGTCTGCTTGCGTGAACTCTTTGAAGAGATTCTCTTGGTGTTCTTTACTCATTCCCATACCGCTGTCTTTTATGGAAAACTTTAACTTTTTATAGTGTTCGTCCTCATACATTAGTTCAACATCTATATCAATAGAACCTTTTTCGGTAAACTTAATGGCATTTCCTACGATGTTTGTGAGCACCTGAGTTAATCGAAGTGAATCGCCTACAAGAGTCAGTTGTTTGTTGCTCCCTATATTGAGGGACAATCCTTTTTTATTCGCTTGGTATTCAAACAGATCTTTGATATTACGCATGACACTCTCAAGTTCAAAGATGCGATTCTCTAAATCCAGTTTTCCAGCCTCAATTTTAGAATAATCAAGGACATCGTTGATAACATGCAACAGTGCTTTTGAAGAGGTTTTTGCTTTATCGAGATAATCTCTTTGTTTCTCATCTAGGTTTGTTTTTAAAACCAAATCGGTTAACCCTAAAATTCCGTTGAGCGGTGTTCGTATCTCATGGGACATATTGGCTAGGAACTCTGATTTGGCTTTGTTCGCAGCTTCGGCTTCCTCTTTTGCAATAATAAGTTCTGTTCGTATTTTTTTATCTTCAGTAACATCATGAAATGTAGCGTATAAGTAGGGTTTTTCATCTAAAATAATCTTTACGACATTTACAGAGATATCTTTTATTGTGCCATCTTTTGTTTTGTGTTTCGTTAGAAATTTATCCCACCCTCTTTGAATGATATTTATCTGACGAGCTTTTATCTCACCCTCATCTTCCATTATTTCAAGATCTTTTGTAGTGATTCTTTCAAACTCCTCTTTTGTGTAACCATACATCTCGAGAGCTTTTTTATTGAATTCTATAAAATTCTGAGTCTCCACATCTACCAGAACAATGGCATCCAAAGCCTTTTGAAAGATAGAAAAAAACTTTATTTCAGCCTTTTTAATTGCTAATTCTACATTTTTGAGTTTAGTAATATCTCTCGCAATACCGAAGAGTCCGATTACCTTTCCATCAGAATTTTTTATCGGATATTTTCGATTATCCACCCAGCCTTGCTGATTGTTTTCATCAATAAAGGGTTGAACCTCCTCTATGCGAGAAAGATTTCCTTTGTAAATCTCTTTTTCAAGTTCATAATAGATATCTGCATGCTCTTTTGGAAAGAGTTCGTAATCCGTTTTACCAACTATCTCTTCCCCTTTTTTATATCCAACAATCATCGCCATACTGTCACTTGATGCAGTTAAGATGTGGTTTGCGTCCTTAAAAAAAATAAAATCATTTGTGTTTTCTAACATTGCATGAAAGTTCATCTCCATGACGCTAAACTCATTTGATTTTTCACTCAAGTTACTCAAATTTCTCACATCAATTAATTCTACGCTAAATATAGAAATGTTGTCGGTAATATCGTTTGAGAGGCAATTAAACTTACCCTTTACTATAATAATCTCTCTGTTTTTCTTGAAAATACGAAACATTAATTCAAAAGATTCATGAAGCGAGTCGCTAGAATTGGAAATAACAAATAACTCAACATCATTAGGATGAATAAGTTCAAGCAGATTAATCCCTACCTTTAAAATCTCTTCACCTATTGTAATATCAAATATGGCTTCGAAGTTTTCTTTTTTTACATAAAACAGGAGTTGCTGATTATTGTAGCTATAGTAAAGTGTAACATGATTATTTTCCATTTCTACCCCTGCAACTTCACCAACTCCTCTTTTACCTTTGCCACATGCTCTTTAACTTTGACATTTGTCCATACCGCTTTGACAACCCCTTTTGGATCAATAATCATCGTTGAGCGGACAACCCCCATATACTCTTTGCCGTAATTCTTTTTCATTGCCCATACGCCGTATGCTTCCATCATTTGCGTTGTTGGATCACTAAGCAACGTAATACCAAGATTTTGTTTCTCAATAAACTTACGGTGAGATGCGGTACTGTCACCACTCACCCCCAAAATAATGGCATCCCTATCCTCATACTCATCCAAAGCCGCTGTAAATTCACACGCCTCCGTCGTACATCCCGGAGTTGAATCTTTCGGATAAAAATACAAAACAATCCATTTTCCACGCAAATCACGCAAACAAATCTCTACATCGTCTTGATTACTCAAACAAAAATCGGGGGCGGTACTTTCTAGTTCTAACATCTCTTTTCCTTTATTTATAAAATGACAACCGATTTGATCTCGGTCATCTCCTCTATCGCAAAACGAGGCCCTTCACGCCCAACGCCACTCATCTTCACTCCACCATAGGGCTGAATATCAAAACGTAACGTCGGCATATCGTTAATCACCACCCCACCTGCTTCGCACTCATCGATCACTTTCGTTGCATTGGCTAAATTGTTGGTAAAAATCGAAAATTGCAAGCCATAAGGGGAGTTATTCATCTTCTCTATCGCCTCATCCACACTTTTGACTGACACGAGACTCACAATGGGGGCAAATACCTCTTCACACACAATCCTCATCGACTCCGTCACATCCGCCATCACACACGGGTGAAAAATTCTCCCCTCACAACGAGGTGGAGTCAACGCCCGTG
Source organism: Sulfuricurvum sp. (assembly GCA_011391735.1). Classification (GTDB taxonomy): domain Bacteria; phylum Campylobacterota; class Campylobacteria; order Campylobacterales; family Sulfurimonadaceae; genus Sulfuricurvum. The sequence continues at coordinate 4,499 of JAABPY010000111.1, forward strand.
CCCCCTCACTCATCGCACTCTCTACCCAACTCATGGCACGTTGCGCCGCTTCCTCATTAATAAGAGGTCCACAAAACGTATCGTCATCGTAGGGGGAGCCAACAACTAGTTTTGCCGTCGCCTCCGCCATCTTCACGGCAAATTCATCATACACCGCACTATTGACATAAATACGTTGAAGCGAAATACACACCTGCCCTGAATTGACAAACGCACCAAGGGCACAACGCGATGCCGCATACTCTAAATCGGCACTCTCATCAATATAGGTGGCAGCATTTCCCCCAAGCTCCAAAGCAATTTTTTTAATCCCAGCAGTACGGGTGATAATCTCCCCCACCCCAACGGAACCCGTAAAACTAATCACACGGGGAATATCGCTATTTACGAGCGTACCCCCAACCTCTGCATCGCCATAAACAACACTCAACGCATCGTTAATAGCATACGGACTTTCAATAAAAAGTTTGGCAAGTTTGTAGGCACACAACGGTGCTTCGGGGGTTGGTTTGAGGACAACGGCATTTCCAGCCACTAAGGCAGGGGCGAGTTTATGGGCAACAAGATTGAGGGGGAAATTAAAGGGGGTAATCGCTACCACTACCCCAACAGCCTCACGTCGCCAATAGGCATGCGCTTTTTTACCACTGGGCATCGCATCGGTATTCATCGTCTCCCCATTCATCGTACGCATTGTCTCAGCAGAGAGGATAATCGTCTCAATACACCGATCCACCTCGATACGGGCGTAGGTAATGGGCTTGCCCACCTCATCACACAACACTTGTGCAAACTCCTCACGCTCTTCTCGTAACTTTTGGGCGACATCCAGTAACCACGAACACCGTTGGTGCAAGGGAACTTTTTTAGCATTTTTTGCTGCTGCTTGCGCAATTTTTAGTGCTTGTTTCGCATCATCACCGCTGCAAACAGCCACCATCGATGCAATACGTCCATCGTACGGACTCAACCGTTTCGTATACGTTTCTCCTTGGATCTCATTGGATCCCATCCAAATATTTGCTCTCATACTGGTCTCTCCGCGCTAATTGTGTTTCAATTATACAAATACCCACCTAAAAAGATAAACATTTAGGTATTGACCATCACCACAGAAAAAGAATCAAGGTAGTTCCAAAACGATTGTATGTTTTCAGGGCTTACCCCCTCTTTTTCAAGCTCTGGAAGAAGATTGGCATAACATTCAAGCCAAGTGCGTCGTCCTTTTGCATCAATGCGAAAGCGAGCATGACGAGCAAGCATACGAGAATCTCCACGTGTTTGGGCGTAATAGTCTGGACCGCCGCAAATTTGAATCAAAAAATCGGCTGCGTGTTTTTTTACTTTGGCAAAATCTTCTTCATAACTGACGGGAAACATAAACGCTATATCGCTATGACGGATTAACTCATAATGGTCGTTAACAAGTTGTCGAAAACGTTCTTCACCTGCTTCAGTCAAGAATTCGGGATTAGGCTTGACAATAGTAGGGGGAATTGTACCTTGTGCAACATCGGTAATAGTGAAATTCATCTTACCCTTTCTTCTTTCGTGTTTTCGACACTCTATGGGTATTTGCTTTATATTTTTTAGCTTTTAGCTTTTCGATAATACTCACAGAGACGTTATGCATATCGGCAATAATACCATCATTATTTTGTTCAAAGTATTCCCGATTTGCTTCAAATTTATCGATCAACAGCGCAAAATCAATCTCTTTTAAAAAAGGATAAAGATCTACGGACTTTTCTTCTTCCACTACCCAATGACTAAGGACACAAATAACCAAAAACTCGGGTATAAATGAAGGTTTATCAGAAAAATGACTAACCACTTTTTGCGCCATGGCATTGTAATAATCCCTCAGTGGCTCCTCGTATTTGGCTAACTTTTTGAGATGTGGATATTTATCCCCATATTTAGCTAAGGTAAGCAAATAATCGACATTGACGACACACTCTTGAAGTGTGTCACGCAACTCCATTAACGTATCATACACATAAGTCGTATCTTCTTGTGTCCCTATAACGGGGTGGCACCCATTCTCCTGTATTTGATTAAAATATCGTTCCAGCGCGGTTCTGGCAAAAACCAGTAGAGCCTCTGTTTTAACGTCTCTTAAAATCGTAGGTTTTATCCTATTTTTACAGTTACCTTTTAAAAAACAGTCAATTGCGATAGCATTATCTTCTACTTCAGAATAATCTTTTAACATGGCTTTATATCTTTGTCTCAATCTCTAAAGAATCGGTCTCAACTTGTTGTGCTTTAGCAATTCTGTCTTCAAGAAGTTTTTGATGCAACTCTTCATTTGTAAGGGCTAAAATTTGGATCGCCAAATAGGCTGAATTGATAGCACCCGCTTTTCCGATCGCCACGGTAGCAACCGGCATTCCTGCTGGCATTTGAACGGTTGAGAGAAGGGCATCGATTCCGCCAAGAGCCGATGCACTCATCGGTACCCCAATAATAGGTTTGGTCGTTTTAGATGCTAATACTCCCGCTAAATGCGCTGCCATGCCAGCTGCCGCTATAAAAACCTGTGCCCCTTTTTTTTCTGCCTCTTCAATATAATTTTTAGTTCGTTCAGGCGAACGATGCGCAGAAGAGATGATGAGCTCGTATGGAACTCCAAAAGAGTCTAGTGTTTTTGCACACGATTTCATTACCTCATAATCACTTTTACTACCCATGATAATTGAAACAAACTTCATTTTAAACCTTTTTTTTGTTTTTTATGTAATTGAACTCTAAATATTATCACTACAACATACGTGGAACTTGGGAAGAGTGATGGTGGATAATCGGTCTTGGTTTAGAAAGATCAACAATATAACTAAATCGCGCTTCAAAATTAAGTATCTCCCCCTCAACATCAAAGCGCCAGTTGTAGATGCCACTTAGTGCATACATATCATCTTTGATAGGCTGAACCTGTAATGTTTTCTCATGCAATGCGATACTAAGTCCCTCACGACTCCCAAGTTTCTCAAAATACTCACGAAGCTTGTCGAGCGTGTTCGGCAATTTATTTGAGAATGTCGGAATTAAAATAGCATGCTCGTCATACAGAGCAAGTAAACCCTCAATATCACCATGATTAACAGCGTCCATCCATTCCATAAGAATGTCTTTTGGAGTTCTCATTATCCTTCTCCCTTCAATATCATTAAGTTGTGGTATAATAAAAATCCTAAGGATTATTAAAATATGTTACGATTATACTTATTATTAATAAAATGAATACATGGAAGATGATTTTAAGCATTTTCTTTCTACAAAATCTTTAAAATATGTCCTAAAATTACACAGAGGATACTTTCATGGAACTTAAAATTACCGACGGTGTACTTGGAGTACGCCCCCCTGTTACCAAACCCCATCCGGGCTTCTTTTTCCAAGTGGGGGAAGAGCGTTTTCGCAAACTAGTCGACGATCACTATGAGATGATTCGCACTAGTGACATCGCATTTTTGTTCCCTATCTATGACGAAGAGGATTTTTCTCTCGCCAAAAAACACGCTGCCGATTTTCTCATCCAAATTTGTGGCGGACCCGATTATTTTGCCCAAAGCCGTGGAGAGCCTCGTATGGTAGGACGACATGCCCCTTTTCGTATTGATGAGCACGGTCGCCATCGTTGGTTGGAGTTTTATTCCGTACTCCTCCCCGCCCTTGAGGGTGAAGGGATCAATCCCGAGTATATTCAATCATTTTGGGATTACCTGAATATTTTCTCATTGTGGATGGTCAATACCCCAACACAGCCTGCCCATTAATATCACAAATTCAAAAACAGCGCCCCAGCCCCCTTGGAGACATTGCCAAGGGGAATTTTAATCCCCTCTTTCATATGGTCGGCGAAAATACGGTTTAACCATATACGGTTCGTTTGGACATTTTGAAGGACGAGTACCTCCTCTTTATCGATTGTCTTGATCTGATATTGCCCGATCATCACCGAGAGTTTTTGGGTCTCCCCCTCAGGGAGGAGAAGAAAATTAAGATTTCTTTTTGTTGTATCAACGGTAATGTTCTCAACTTTTCCATACCCTTTGGCATTAAAATAAAACGCCACTGCCGACGTTAAGAGCTTGGAACGAAACGTATCTAACTGTGAAAGTTCTGACGCACTCGCAAGATGTACACACAGCACAAATAGAATAATTTTTAGCATCCTTATTTATACCCCTTTTTTTCTCGAATTATACTGATTTAATCAACGTTAAATGGCATATACGCTAGAATAATTCAATTTTTATTTTGGAGATCTTCCCATGAACGAAGCCAAAACTATTTGGATGAACGGCAATTTAGTCCCTTGGAGTGACGCAAAAATTCACGTCCTTTCTCACACACTCCATTACGGTAATGGCGCTATTGAGGGGACAAAAGTGTATAAAACCTCCAAAGGGTATGCTATTTTTCGTCTTAACGATCACACAAAACGTCTAATCGAATCAGCGAAAATGACCCTTATTCAGGTTCCTTATACACTTGAAGAGCTCAATCAAGCCCAAATCGATCTTATTAAAGCCAACGAGTTTACAGGGGAAAACGTCTATCTTCGCCCTATTGTCTATCTAGGCTACGGCGTTATGGGGATTTATCACAAAGAAGCACCTGTTGAAGTGTCCATTGCTGCATGGGAATGGGGCGCTTATTTGGGTGAAGAGGGGATGAAACGGGGGATTCGCCTTAAGATTTCCTCATTCAGCCGACCCAATAATAAATCCAATATGGGTAAAGCCAAAGCTGTTGCCAATTATCTCAATTCTCAAATGGCGAAATTTGAAGCGGTGGAAGCAGGATATGATGAAGCATTGCTTCTTGATGATGAAGGATACGTTGCTGAAGCAAGCGGTGCCTCTTTCTTTATGATTAAAGATGGTGAGATTATTACCCCCCCTAATGACAACTCTTTGGCATCGATCACCCAAAAAACCGTCATCGAAATGGCGGAAAAAATGGGGATGACCGTCACACGTCGCCGTATCAGCCGTGAAGAGATCTATATTGCGGATGAAGCCTTCCTCACAGGAACGGCTGCAGAACTCACCCCTGTTCGTGAAGTGGATGCACGTGTCTTGGGCGCAGGGGGACGTGGTCCCATTACCGAAAAACTCCAAAGCGGTTATTTCGACATCGTATACGGACGAAATCCTGATTTTGACCACTATCTAACGTACATCAACTAATAAAGGCTCATTTTATGGCAAGCGATATGAACGATTATTTTAACAAAAAAAAGAGTGAAGAGAAAAAGAGTGGTGGAGGCGGATCCAGTATTCCTAAGCCTCCAAAATTCGATTTGAATATGAACCCTCAAAAAACAGGGATGTTTTGGCTTATTGGAGGGTTTCTTTTACTTCTTATTTTGGCAAAACCGTTCGTCATTATTAATGAGGGGGAGCGTGGTATCCTCTCAACCAATGGTAAATACAGCGATGAAGCACTCATGCCAGGGTTACATTTTCTAATCCCTATTATCCAACAAATCTACATAGTGGATACCAAAGTACGCATCATCAACTATGCCGACAAAGTGGATCGTGCCTCTACCGCAGGGGATGGAATACTCCTCAAGCCTGCCATTACCGTATTGGATAAACGAGGGCTTCCCGTCACGATTGATATGACAGTTCAATATCGTCTCAATGCACAGCTTGCAGCAAAAACCGTTTCCAATTGGGGCTTTAGCTGGGAAGATAAAATCATTGACCCTGTTGCTCGTGATGTTGTTCGTAATGTTATCGGACAATACGATGCAGAAACACTCCCCATTATGCGAAATGCTATCGCGTCTAAAATTGAAGCAGGAATACGGGCAAACGTCAATCGCCAAAAAAATGGCCCTGCCGATTTGGAATCGATTCAGTTGCGAGAAATTGGACTCCCTCAAAAAGTGAAAGATCAAATTGAGCGGGTTCAAGTGGCGAAGCAAGAGGTTGAAAAAGCGCAACAAGATGTAGAGCGTGCGAAACAAGAGGCGTTCAAAAAAGAGACGGAAGCGCAAGGGACAGCCAACGCTCTCACTATCGAAGCACGCGCTCAAGCCCAAGCCAACCATCTTGTCGCACAGTCTCTCACTCCAGGATTACTCAAACTAGAGCAAATCAAAGTGCAAGGGAAATTCAATGATGCTCTCAAAGAGAACAAAGATGCGAAGATTTTCCTAACGCCAGGAGGTTCAACCCCCAATATTTGGCTCGATACCAAAAGCGGTGACAGTCAAAAAATAAGTTCTACGGAGAAATAATTGATGAATATCGATACTGTTGATTGGGCAAAGTCTGAACTCCTCCCCGTGATCGTTCAAGACTCTACTACCTTAGAGGTCTTGATGATGGCGTATATGAACCGTGAATCCTTAGAGCTCTCCCTCTCTACGAAAGTGGCTCACTATTTTTCCCGCTCCAAGCAGCGTCTTTGGAAAAAAGGGGAATCAAGCGGTCATCTTCAGCATATTGAGCGGTTCTTATTGGATTGCGATAACGATACCCTCCTTATCATGGTACGTCAAGAAGGTGTTGCGTGCCATACAGGACGACAATCATGCTTCTTTACCGACATAGAATCAGGGGAAACGATCAGTGAACCCCAAATTGATACCGTTGCTACGTATGGGATTATTGATGATCTCTATCACACGATATTAGAACGCAAAAATAGTGACCCCAATACCTCCTGGACAGCAAAGCTACTCTCAAAAGGGGACAATGCCATCCTCAAAAAAGTGGTCGAAGAGGCAGGGGAATTTGCATTCGCGGTTAAAGATGACAATGAAGATGAAATTATTTACGAATGTGCCGATTTAGTCTATCATGTCTTGGTTGCACTGGGACACAAAAATATTTCTCCTGATCGTATCAAACAAGAGCTTGCAAGACGAGTAGGCGTAAGTGGAATTGCGGAGAAGAATTCTAGGACTAAATGAAAAATAAAATACTCCATTTTATCAATACCCTCTCTCTTTATGATTACCTCCTCTTTGGAGGGATTTTTTTCTTTTTCCTACTCTTTCTCATTTTAGCAATTTTGTTTCATCGAAAACTTGGGGTTGCGGTCACCCTTATTCTAAGTGCTTTTATCCTCCTTATTAGCTCACCTCTTGCTTATATTGGGATGCACACCTACTTTTACAAACATGTCGTTACCCTCACCACCGTCCAAGACCTTGTATTTACGGATGCGTTACTCATTCGAGGAGATATTAATAATACCTCCAAACAAACCTTTAAGGAGTGTACCTTGATGTTTGGTATATCCAAGGTTTCTACTATCAAGCCTCTTAACAAACTTTATCCTTATCTCCCCTTTCGAAGGAAAACTCTCGTGATTTCTGAAACAATTAAGCCCCATGAAGGGGAGAGTTTCAAGCTCTTAATCGATCCCTTTTCGTATCCTAAAAATTTCACTGTTATTGCATGGAGTATCTGTCGATGACTACTTATTTTACCGTATGGCACTATCTTGCGGCCATTATAATTGGGATAGCGCTCCTTGTTTCCATTATTCTAACACTTCGTCAACGCAACCTTACCTTTAAGGGATCTATCATTTTTGTCTATTTCCTCGGTGCCGCAATATTGCTATTTATGGCTATCTTGATGATTGATACAAGTACAAAGAAACCTCTTTTAGTCAGTATTGAT
>JAABPY010000112.1 GCA_011391735.1 Sulfuricurvum sp.
GGAAAAGTATTCGATGGCTTCTATGCTTTTAGTGAATGGATCTACACCCAGACCCTTTCTACATGGAAAATATCCTTAGATCGTCAGATTACCCTTATCTACGAATTTCTTATTTTAAGCTATGATACGGACACGGTACAAACCGCCCTTATGGAAGATTTGTCCAAAAGACCCGAGAAGACCATTCCGTTTTTCTTGCGCCAATCGTCTACCGATAAAAAGAAACATGAA
>JAABPY010000113.1 GCA_011391735.1 Sulfuricurvum sp.
GCAGAAGTTTTAGTTAAGAAGAAAAAATAGAGCCCGAAGGCTCACAAGAAAGAAAGATTAAAATTTTAAAGAAGCAATAAGACGGAGGGTGTCGATATCACGACCTTTGTAGAATGAACTTCCGACAACTGCAGGAGTTACAGCAGGATTAGCACCATTATTTACCTGCTCATACATTGCACTCAACCCTAATTTACCAACGCTCGTACTTGCCGTCACGTTGAAGCCATCGATTGTTTTATTATCCTTATCATTAGCATTTGCATAAAACGCACTAAGCTTAACACTTCCAACACCACCAGAGACCCCTACTTTATACGTATCAACACCCGGAGCCGTTACAACACCGTCAAAATAGATCGATCCATCACCCGTATAAATCTTGGTTTTATCCGCTGTAGAGACGTTTGAGAAGCCTAGCTGTCCATCTTTGTCTGCTTTTGAATACGCTGCATAGAGATTAACGCCTGCAACATCAACAGCTGCTTTGACGGCAACGATACTTGATTTTGCATCAGTAATTGTAACATTGGTAGGAGCAGAGCCAAGAACACCAATTAAATCTTTATCCGCTTTATTCATAGCATACTGAGCACCTAGGGTTACCATAGCAACTTTTGTATCGGCTTGCAACCATGCTGCTGTTGCTGTTTCAGGAATTGCATAATACCACGCTTGTAAAGTCGTATTAGGAATAGATTTATTAATCACACCTGCGGTATAAGCACCCTCGGTATAGAGTTTTCTGAATTCATTCATATTAACCGTTCGTCCAGGACTTCCTGCAAGCAAAACGCCACCTTCGTTGGTACACGTACATCCATCTTCTCCGATAAGCACTTGATTTGATGACATAACAAAGTTACCATGACCATTATGTCGTCCTACAAATGCACCAACTAATGTTGTTTGAGGTAAATCGGTATTGGTAAATACAAGCGCATCAAAAGTATTTTTTGCGATGTTCCATTTTTCCGTGAAAAGTAATGGTGTATCAAGCTCCATACGACCGATTTTTGCATTTGTTTTATCGAAATCTGCCGAAAGCCAGAATTGACTAATGTTCGCAGTATCGCTTAGACGCTCTTCCATTTTTCTGTCGAATCCAGTTGTGCCATAATCAGCATTAATCATACTATCATTGAAAATACCTGAGCCTAATGAGCTGTAAAATTGTGCTTCTACACCCCCTTTAACTGCTTGCAAAAGATCAGCGGTTGCACCCAAAGTCGCTGAAAAACCTCCAGCAGATGATCCATTGTAGGGTGATACAGGCAATGCTCTTTCATTACCATTATCAAACAATCCTGTAGATGCAGTCTCTCCAGCACGTGTTTCAACATCAGATGTTTGATAAATAACTTTTGCTTCACCACTAAATTTTACATTTTCCAAAGCCAATGCACTTGTACCCAGAGCCATTACAGCAACAAGACTCAATTTTCCTAATTTCATTCTTTCTCCTTGAATAAAGCGTTCGTTAATAAGAATTTCTTATTTCGAACCATAGGACAATCATAACAATTACTTCTTAAATGTTTCTTTATATTTATAGTTTTTTCTAATATATAGACAAATTTTCTATAGTGTGTGATATAATTGTGATAAAAAAGGTCATGACAATTTTATCCACTAATTTACGGGATTGTTAAAACTCCGCTACAATAATAAATAGATTAAATTTCAAGGAAGTTAAATGAAAAAAATTGTCTGTGCAGCCGTATTCTTAGCAGTCAGTGTATTTGCAGATTGTACGTATCAAAGTGACTCTGCAAAAGTAACGTGGAAAGCGTTTAAAACGTATGAAAAAATCGGCGTTAGCGGAAATTTCGATCGTATAGTAACACAGCCTAAAAACGCAAGCAGCTTCGAAGCGCTACTTGTAGGAAGCAGTGTTAAAATTGATACAGGAAGTATTAATTCTGGTAATCCTGCACGTGATGCGACATTGGTAAACTCTTTTTTTAAAGTTCAAAACATTGACAGTATCACGGCTAAAATTATTTCAGCGAAAGATTCTAAAGCCTTTACAGAAATCACAATGAACAATGTCACAAAAACGATTCCTCTAAATTACACGATTCAAGAGGGAAAAATTGTGGCAAAAGGAGCGATTGATTTGGGTGATTTTACAATGCTTTCATCATTGCAATCCATCAATAAAGCATGTTTTGCTCTTCATGGCGGAAAAACATGGCAGGATGTAGAGATAGGATTTGAAATTCCCACTAAAAGTGACTGTAAATAGTTACTTCCCCTCATTGGGGAAAATAATTACCAATTACGAATACGAATATGACACGAAGTACACTGTTTTAGCAATTGATTGTAATCTTCGAGTGCATCATCCATACGTCCTGCATCAATCGATGTTACCATATCACTAGAATAAAGACGAAGCATACTTGCTGTTTTTTGAGCAAATTGATACGCATATTTTTGGTCTTTTGGTAAAATCCACTTGACATCATCACTCTCTAACGATTTCAGTGTCCCCTGAAGTTTTTTAACCCCTGCTTTCATATCCTCTGTAGAGCTGTACAATCCACCACGTTGGATTTGTTCCATCGCATCAAGCATGGTACGCATGTCTCTCATCAAAACAGAGCGGTGATCCGTATTCTTATCCGCACCTATAGCACTCATAGCTAATACCGCTGAAAGCGTCAATGTTGTTAAAAGTTTTTTCATCGTTTCCCCTTTTAGTATTGGATCAGTTCTTTTGAAAATTCCGTCAATTTGACTGTTTTAGCCGAAATAGAGACAAGTTTCTTCGCTTCAGCAGGACCATTATAAAACTGTTTTAATTCTGGCTTGAATGATTTAAAATAATCTTGGAATTTATCTGAACCCAAAATACCTACTGCCCAGAGGGTATCATCTGCGGCATGCTCGAGTACAACGGCAGCTAATGGTTGAGTTGCTGCACCACCGAGAACTTTTGCTCCTGCATGAACATCAAAAGCCGACATGTGAGAAGAGCATACGATAATACCGCTTTTCTCATACGCTATTGTTTTTGTTTTTTCAGGAACATACATGATAAAACTATCCGAAGGTGTTGGATGAGTCATTTGATGAGTACAAATTGCTACATACGCTACAATAGTTCGGTTCTTACCTACACCACTTTTCCAAATATACTTTTCACCCGACTCAGACGTTAATTCCACATCCGTTGCGGTAGGTTTAGGGAGATTAACCAACAAACAAGGGGTTGAAGCATACGGATAATTAAAAATATAATTAACTTCTGTTTCGAGTTGTGATGCCAAAATAGGTTTCCCATCCCCACCGATAAGTTGTGTTTTTTCATACGCTCTATAAAGAGTACCATCCGAAGCATATAAATTGCCTCGAATAAGTGATGGACTTACCGCCATAACCGTTGCCGTTGCAGCAACAACTTTTAAAAAATTTCTTCTTTCCATAATTGATTCCGTGTGAATAATTTTGTGGTATGTAGTTTAGCAGGTTTTTTGTAAGATTTCTCGTCATACCCTATCGAGTACGGTATGACGAAGGAGATCTTTAGTTAACTAAACAAATCGCGCATTGCACCTTTGTACCAATCACGAGTCGCTTTACCCAATCCGCTTGAACGGTATTTATCGTTAACCGTATCCCCTTTGGGGACACTTCCTTTACTTCCGATAACTGGTCCTGCAACAATAAATTCATGATTAACCATAATGGCTTCTTCAGGATTTCCATTTACCATAGAGTAACAAACATTGGCGCTTTTATACGGAAGCGCAGTTGCCACACTGTAGGATTTGCCATGAAGGACATGAGCTATCTCTTTGGCACACTCTTTACCTGACCAAATTGCTGATTGTCCACTTGGTGGGATTGCGTGACCTACAACATCACCAATTGCATAAACGCTTGCATCGGTTGCTGTTGCAAATGAAACTGGTTTTTCAGCACTTGTTGCCATTTTAACTTTTTTGAATCCATCTGGAGTTGTTGCAACACCCGACATCTCGACAACTGGATTAGACATATTATGTGGAATAAAATTGAAAACACCGTATTTTTGTGTTTTCGTTGTTTTTATACCGTCTGTATCTTCTTTGTTTGCAAACACAGTCTGAACGTAGGTGATCTCTTTTTTATCAAAATCAACATCAACAATCTTACAATTGCTTATATGCTCAACAACACCTGCATTGATCTCTTTCCATGATTCTTTGAATGCAGCACCTTTTGCAATTTCATCCGTTTCATTCAAGATAATGACTTGACCTTTGATTCCCTCTTTTTTCATAAAGTTTGCAATCATACTCGCACGCTCAAACGGTGCAGGAGGACATCGGTATTTACCCGCAGGAACGGTAATAACAACCACATCACCATCTTCCATATTTTTGACCATACGATCCAGTGCAATATGTTCACCACCAGGAACTAATGCAGCTGGAGCTAAACGACGCGCTTTTGCAATTTTTGCCGCATCCCATGTTGGGAATTGTCCTTTATAGTTGTAGTCAATACCAGGTGCCATAACCAAAATATCGTAACCTACTGAACCTTTTGACGTATGCACCACTTTAGCAGTACGATCAATCCCCGTAACAACCGCTGTCAACATTCCATATCCGTTAGCTTCAACCGCTTGAGAATAGTCATGCGTCAATGTACCAAGGTTCACACCCTCAATTCCACCAAGATTACAGTTTGAAAATGGGCATGACATAAAACTGTCATTTTTCTCAATAATTACTACATCAAATTTAGGATCAATTTTTTTAAGTTCTTTGGCAACTGTTAAACCTCCAAAACCTCCACCAATAACAACCACTTGATGCTTACCAAGCATAACGCCAGTAGATTCTCCTGCTTTGGCAGGAAGTGAATCAAATGCTTTGGTGCTACACCCTGTCATTGCAGCTGCTACTGCACTAATACCTGCGAATTTAAATAAGTCACGTCTTGAGATATTCATATTACTATTCCCCTGTTTTTATTAAAAGTAAGAGTATATTATTCCTCTTGCCCTTAAATAATTATAAGAATAAGTAAAATGAGTTGAAAAATACTAAATAAGATATTATTATAATAAACAATGTGATAAAATTGTTATAAGTAGTACGACGTGGCCGTTATAATCCCCTATTTACTTTTATAATGCTATGATATACGAACTATAAACCATAAGGATGCTATTCATGGAGACCATTGATTGCAAAAGTTTGGAAGAGCTCCGTCACCATATAGATGGATTGGATGATCAAATCGTCGAGTTAATAGCGGCACGTAATGCGTATGTGAAACAAGCCGCCCATTTTAAAAATTCCATTGATGATATCAAAGGAAAAGATCGGATGGAAGCGGTGATGGATCGAGTTCGTACTCGTGCGATGGAGTTTGGGGTCTCCCCCAATCTTCTCACCAAACTCTATAAGATTATGATTGATGAGATGGTAGAAGCGGAGATTGCGGAGTTTCGCAATGCGAAGTCACTTTAAAACTGTGTGACTTCATCCCCTTGAATCGCCATCACCACACGACCCGATAAGGTTTCATTCTTATACAGTGAGTGGTGGTGTGACACTTTCGTCTTTTCATTGGGATCAAACAGCACTAGATCGGCTTTCATCCCTACCCCAATTTTACCCGCATCCATCCCGATTTGGGAAGCGGGAACAGCAGAGGAAAGATGTATCAGTCTCTCCATAGTGAGGATCTCGCTTTGCACCAAATACGTATAACACAACGGTAAATACTCCCCAATTGACGTTGTTCCATAATTGGCGTCAAAAAAGGTAATATCTTTGTGAATATCAAAGTTGGGCTGATGCAACGCACTAAGGGAGTGAATATCCCCTTTTTGCAAAGCTTCAATCAGTTGAAGTCGCTTGATTTCACTCACAAGTGGAGGATTAATCTTCGCATCGGCATCAAACCCGACACACGCATCATCACTTCGCACCAAATGGGGTAATGCCACCTCACACGCTACTGCTACCCCTTGTTCTCGTGCTTGAGCAATCAATTCAACCGAACGCGGTTGTGTCACACTTTTAAAAACAATCGCTATTTCATAATGACGTGAAATTTCAATCATTGCAGCAATATGAACCACCTCGGACATAGGAGAAATTCCAGGTAGCCCCAACATCGTTGCCACTTTCCCATCCGACATAACACCGCTTTCACAAAGACTTTTATCGTCCGCTTGATAGAAAAGGGGCTTTTTTGCCATTTGAAGATACTGTGCCATTCGAATAATCAAATTGTAATCATCATTAAGATTAGTATAAAGGGCTTTTCCCCCTTTTTTGAGCAACAGTGCAATATTACTCAACTGCTCGTTCTCATTCAACGCACTTATCGCACACTCAATTTTGGCACCATTGGGGGTACTGTGATGTTTTTGGACGAATTCCAAGGTGATCTCATTATCCACACGGGGATTCATCTCACCGCTTAAAACGACACGACTCACCCCCCCCTTAAGTGCCTCATTCGCCAAGGAGGTAAGATTTTTACCGCTTAATTGGGTATCTTTTAATCGAACATTAGTATCCACCAAAGCAGGGAGAAGATACCACCCCTTTGCATCCACTATCACCTCATCAACAAGGTTCTCCCCTATTTCGGTAATAACACCCTTTTGTATTTTGACATCGGCATGCCGTTGCCCCTGAACGTCACACACAATCGCATTCGCAATAACCATGGTTACTCCTGTGTTTTGCTATAATTCTAGCATTGTAATAAAGAAACGTTTAAAAAGGGGAGATATGCGTGTAGGTGTTCTACTTTTTTGTACTTTTTTGACCCTGTTTGCTTCACCATCTGCGTACAATGAAGGGAAAAAGCTCTATTTTTCCAAAGGATGCAACGGATGTCACGGCGTATCAGCGGGGGGGACGAATATTTATCCCGCACTTGCCTTTCGCCGTAAAGCTTTTTTGGTCTATAAACTCACTCGTCTTCGTGCCAAACAAGGAGATACACAACTCTCTCAAATGATGATCCCTTTTGCGATGGGATTAAGTGATAAACAAATCGATGCCCTTACCACCTTTTTGAGCGACTATCATGAGCATACCAAAGAGCACTATACACCCGATAATTCAATGACAGGAGGGGGAAGTTCATGAAATTACTGGTATCGGCACTCGAACACTCGGCAAACGTTCATCTACGCTATCTTCTCAAAGAGTTGGGGGAGGATGTCCAACTGTGCGGTATTTTTGATGCTTCATTAGGAGAGAGTATCGTTGATTTACGCTCCACGGCGATTATGGGATTTGTGGATGCCCTCAAAAAGCTTCGATTTTTTTTCGCCCTCAAAGATCAGATGGTGGAATTAGCCAACGATGTTGATAAAGTTCTTCTTATTGACTCCTCAGGATTTAATCTCCCTTTGGCGAAATCACTACGTAAACGCTACCCCCATAAAGAGATCATCTACTATATCCTCCCCCAAGCATGGGCATGGAAGAAAAAGCGGATTCCTGTGTTGGAGAAAACCATTACAAAGCTGTGCTCAATCCTCCCCTTTGAACCCTCTTACTACTCCCCTCATGCCCCTATCCAATACGTTGGGCATCCGTTGCTGGATGAAATCACCGTCACGAAACCCAACCTTGATCCCACGGGAGTTGTCACCTTTATGCCGGGGAGTCGTCCCGGAGAGATTAAAAAGCTGATGGGGATTTTCAAAGAGGTGCGTGCACGTATAGAGTGTCACGCCATGCTCATTATCCCCCCCCATTTTGACGAAATGAAAGTCAAAGAGCTCTATGGGGATATTCGTAATTTTACCGTAACCCATGATGCCCATACGACCCTTGCTGGTTCTGATTTTGCCTTTATTTGTAGCGGAACGGCAACCCTTGAAGCGTCTCTTATCAAAACCCCTTTTGTCCTTGTCTATATTGCCAAAAAGGTTGATTATATCATCGGACGAGCCCTTATAAAACTAGAATACGCAGGACTTGGAAATTTACTTTTCGTTCATAAATATGGGAAACCGCTTCATCCTGAGTTTATTCAAGAGGAAGTTACGGTAGAAAATCTGTATAATAGCTATCTGAATATGGATAGAGAAAAATTTTTTAATGATGCCAGTGCTCTTCACGTTTTGTTAGAACATGGAAGCGCACGACGTGTTAGTGATATTATCAAGGAAACCAATGCTTAGAATTTTCACATGGATACAAACTTCAAGCCGTCGTATTGTGGATGAAACAATCATCCCCTACGTTTTTACCCTCTCCGATTCCCCTATGCTGTTTCGTGATCTATTACGAACCAATAAGATGTACCAAGATGGCTTGAAACTCGAGGGGAACATCCCTGGATTTCGCTTTAGTGTTGGGAAAAGCTATATCGTTTTTATTATTCTTTGGCATATTGTTATGCTCCCCCCTGCTGCTTTGTTTCATGCCAAATTGATCAAAATTGACTGTCATCTTCTCATTATTATGGCGGTATTATTTACGGGGATGTTTTTTGCGATGTATGCGATTTATAAAGAGTCTCTTATCGATCAGGTTGCCCACCGTATTTTAAAACAGGGATGGGAAAACCACTTCCCCCATTTTGATTATGATCTTCATGCGGATGATGTGGCAAAAATTTATGCCGAAGCGTTAGAAAAAGAGATACCGCACAAAGAGATGCAACTGTATATTTTAGAAAAATTAGTAGAGAAGAAGAGATAATCTCCCCTCTTAGTGTACCGTATTAAGATGGTCTAAAAACTCTTTTGGCTCTTTAAAACCAATGATCGTATCCCCTTTGTTTTGTAAGCCTTTTTCATTAAAGAACAAAATTGCTGGGGGACCAAAAATACCATATTGTTTGGTGATACTTTTGGATGCCTCATCATTAGCTGTCACATCCACTTGCACCAATACATACTGATCCATTACTGTTTTTACCGCTTCATTAGAAAACGTTTTCTCTTCATACTCCTTACATGCAACACACCAATCGGCATAAAAATCGACCAATACTTTCTTGCCCTTATTTTCTGCCAAAATGGCATCCAGCTCTTCAATGGAGGTGATTTTCTCAAACTTATTATGGAGATTGGTGGAGGTTGATGCTTCAAGTTTTGTACTCAAAAATGGGTCAAGGGGGTGAAGAAGACTTTTAGCTCCTACCATCCCCCCTACTAATAAAGAGATTCCATAAAGGAGGATCAAAAATCCAAGAGCTTTGACATTGGAACGTGAGCTCCAAGCAGGGTGTGCCCCCAAAGGCTCTAATGCCCCTGCATTCACCGCCACGAAAATCGCTAATCCACCCCATAACAAGAGGGTCGTATTCTCTTCTAAAATACGCCCCATCATCCAAATAGCAATACCAAGGAGCATTACGCCAAAAATTGCCTTGATAACATCCATCCACATCCCCGGTTTGGGCATAAATTTACCCGATGTTGTCCCGACAATAAGCAAGGGTATCCCCATTCCGATACTAAGTGAAAAAAGGGCTATCCCCCCCAAAAGGGCATCCCCCGTTTGTCCGATATAAATGAGTGCCCCTGCAAGTGGTGCTGCCACACACGGTCCTACGATAAGTGCCGATAAAAAGCCCATAATCGCAATACCAATGATACCTCCGCGTTGACCGCCTATTTTTGTCAGACGTGATTGGAGAAAATGGGGGATTTGAAGTTCATACACATCAAACATCGAGAGAGCCAAAAGGACAAAGACAAGGGCGAATGCCGTTACAATCCACGGTGTCTGAAATGCTGCTTGAAGATTTGCCCCAAACAATCCTGCCAATACCCCTGCTATTGTATACGCAACTGCCATAGATAACACATAGACTAAGGAGAGGAAAAATGCCCGTTTTGCCCCCATCCCTTTGCCTTGTGCCATAATGACTGAGGAGATGATCGGAATCATTGGGAATACACACGGTGTAAGTGCTAATAGCAATCCAAATCCGAAGAAACTTAGAATAATAACCCAGATGCTCCCCCCTGAAATCACATTGGCAATTTTATCGGTTTCAGAGCTATCGTTAGAGGGAGGAGTCTCTTTTTTGACCTCCTGCACCGCAGGAGCATTCATATTGGTAACCAAAGCCAATGTATTGCCCTCAATGGGAATGTCCAAAACACTCTCTTGTGGTTCATAACACAATCCAGCAGACGAACACCCTTGATAGGAGAGTTTCACTTGAACATTGTGTACGTTACTAAGCTCCTTATTTCGTTTCAGATCGATCGTAAAGAGGGGACTCTCTTCATAAACCCCCTCCCCTTCATGATCCACAACTTTGGTTGTTGTTGTGATATTGGTAAAATCGATTCCGTCGTTGAAATCGGCATCTTCTACCTTCACTTTATCTTTGTAGAGATAAATATTATCACCTAAAACAATCTCAACCTTAATGGATCCATTCGTATCCCCAAGGGCAATTTTAGGCTTAAACGCCTCTTCAGGCTCAAGAAACCCAACTCCAAACAAAGCAACCGAAAAGAGAAAAAGAGATAAAAAACGCACATTCAAACCTTTATATTATTTAATAACCCATCATTTTATCATAACTTTTGAAACCTTATAATTAAGAACTTTCAACCTATTTTTGCTAAAATAGATATATTTTCAAAAAGAGAGCATAACCTTGTATGAATGAGCGTATATTATTAGTGGACGACAGCAAAACTTTATCCAAACTTATTAAATTAAAAGTAATCAATGAATTAGCTGTAGAGGTGGATGTTGCTTACTCACTAGCCGAGGCAAAACTCCTTATCCAAAAACAAAAATATACCTTAGCAATTCTAGACCTCAATCTTCCTGATGCCCCTAATGGAGAGATTGTCGATGTGATTTTGGATAAAAAGATCCCCTCAATCGTTTTGACAGGTAATATCGATAAGGCATTTCGTACGACATTGCTCAAAAAAGATATTATCGATTATGTTTATAAAGGGGGGATTGAGGATATTGATTACGTGGTGACCATTATCAAGCGACTTTTTAAAAATCGTGCGCACAAGGTAATGGTGGTTGATGATTCATTAGTATTTCGCAATCAGATGAAGAAAATGGTCGAAAATCTTTTTTTTCAAGTTTTCGCACTAGCACAAGGAGAAGAGGCACTCTCCATGCTAGAACAACATCCTGATATCAAAATCATTATGACCGACTACAATATGCCCGTTATGGATGGGCTTGAACTTACCAAAGAAGTGCGTAAAAAATACACCAAAAATCAGCTCTCCATTTTCGTTATCTCTTCAACGGATGACTCCGATGTATCGGCTATGTTTCTCAAACGAGGGGCAACCGACTACATCAACAAACCCTTTAGTAAAGAGGAATTTTCCTGCCGTCTTAATAATGCTATCGAAGCACTCGAAAACATCGATACCATTACCAACTTTGCCAGTCGTGATTTTCTAACAGGTCTTTATAACCGCCGTTATTTCTTCGCCGCTATGGAGTCGTATATGGGAAATAATGGTACTAACACCAATGAAGAGTTTATCACTGCAATGATCGATATTGATCATTTCAAAAAGATTAACGATACCTACGGACATGATATTGGAGATAAGGCAATTGTTCATCTCTCTGAAATTCTCCGCTCTCACATCCAACACCAAGATATTGTAGCTCGTTTTGGGGGTGAAGAGTTTTGTATTGTACTCAAAGAGGTTACCAAAGATCAGGCTATCACAGTATTTGAGCGAATACGTCAAACCGTAGCCCTCACCCCTCTTTTAATCAATGAAAACCAAGAAATTACGTTTACCGTATCCATAGGAGTTGCACTCGAACACGAAAACTCTTTAATCGACACAATCAATGAAGCCGATGCAAAGCTCTATACGGCAAAACACAATGGAAGAAATCAAGTCGTTTACTAAAGAAATCTCCGCTATAATGAAAAATCAACTTTTACGAAAATGGTGTAGTGATGAATTCTCTTAGTCTTATTCTGCGACTTAAAATACTAATAGCCATTGCGACAGGGGTTCTTATTGTCGTGAGTATCCTAGTGGGGGGCTATTTGGTCGACCAAATGCGTGAGGCACAGAAGTTACAAAAGCAATTGCTGACAATCAAAGAGTCTGCACAGCTGCTTCATAATCTCCAAATCGAGAGGGGTCTTTCGGGTGGTTTCATCGGAAGTTTCGGAAAAAAGTTTGAAGAAGAGCTCAAAATTCAACGCACCCATACTGATCTTGCCTTGTCCGAAACAGATCTGAGTGTTTTTGGCTCCACACAACGCCATGCCCTCTCTCAAATACGCCAGTCCATTGATAGTAAAACCCTCTCCCCTGTCAAATCGTTTGATAACTATACAGCATTTATTAATACGATACGCTCCAAGTATTTGGCACAAGTCGTTACCGTACGTCATTTTCAAATGCGCAACCAGTTGCAAGCCTATACCAATCTCATGGCAACCAAAGAGGCGATGGGACAAATGCGTGGTGCTATGGGAACAGTAGCATCTCAAGGGTTTATGGATCGCTCATTATTTCTGCGCATATCCCATGCAAAAGCGGAGTTTGATGTGGCACGAGGGCGATTTTTGGTTTTGGCACCCCCTCAACAAAAGGGGGATTTTGAAGCACTATGCGCACGCAGCGAATGTCATTGGACACTTGCTGTTATTGATGATTTTATAAGTAAAAGCAATCCTCACCATTTTGTGGATCCTATTGTTTGGTTTAGCCGTTCAACATCGGTCATTAATCATCTCTATACCCTAGAAGGGGAGTTCTTCACCTCTTTTGATACCATCGTCAATGATGAGTTAAAACTGCGTCAAACAGCATTAATCTACGGTTCCATCGTTATTCTTACCCTTATTGTTGTGTTGCTTCTCTTAGGGACCAGAATTTCACGTAGTATGGAAAAAAATATCCGTTTATTGGACGAATACAAACAAGCTGTTGATCGCAGTAGTATCGTCTCTAAAACAACTTCAAAAGGGGTTATCACCTACGTCAATGACCAATTTTGTGAAATATCAGGCTATACACGAGAAGAGTTAATAGGTAAAGCGCACAGTGTTGTTCGCCATCCCGATATGCCAAAAGAGGCATTCAAAGAGATGTGGGCCATGATTTTGGAGAAGAAGCCATGGCACGGTATTGTCAAAAATCAAACCAAAAATGGGGCATATTATTGGGTGGATGTTACCATTAACCCTATATTGGATCAAGATGGAAATATCGAAGAATTTATCGCCATTCGCAATGATATTACCCAAACCATCCAGCTTCACAAAGAACTTGAACGAACACAGCAAGATATGATAATGCGTATTGGTGAGATTGGTGAAACACGTAGCCTAGAGACGGGATATCACGTACGGAGGGTTGCTGAATATTCTCGTATTTTGGCTAAAAAATATGGTCTAAGCGAGAAAGAGGTTCATTATCTTTGCGACGCAAGTCCCATGCACGATATTGGTAAGATTGGAATTTCTGATAGTATTTTGAAAAAAGAGGGACCATTAAATGATGAGGAGTGGGCCATTATGCGCACGCACAGTGAGACGGGGTACCGTTTCTTCCTAAACTCCGATTCGCCACTACTCCAAGCTGCTGCGATCATTGCCTACGAACATCATGAGAGATGGGACGGCTCAGGCTATCCACGCCGACTCAAAGGGGAGGAAATTCATATTTATGGACGAATTACCGCACTTGCCGATGTTTTTGATGCCTTGGGGAGTGAGCGATGTTATAAAAAGGCGTGGAGCAATGAGAAAATTTTTGCCCTTTTTGCGCAAGAGCGAGGGAAACACTTCGATCCTCTTTTAGTCGATCTCTTTTTTGAATACATCGATGAGTTCACCTCTGTTCAATCGCACTACAGTGAAAAAAGTGCGTATATGAAAGAGGTGACAACAACCGTAGCCTAAGCGTGCTTAAGACTCTCCGCTAACAATTGGGTCATGAGGGTAAACAGTTCATCACTAGCTTCCTCCATCTGGGTGAAGTTTTTAATAATCATTGCTTTATTTTCAACAACAAGATCCTCCCCCTCGATAAAGATTAGATTATCATGCACTTTGTGGTGAACAATGGAGTGAGGTTTATCAATTTTATTGTACGATGGGAGCTTCCCAAAACGCTCTTTTCCCTTGCCTGTTTCATACCATTTGCCCAAACGACAGCTATGATGATCGGAAAACTCACCCTTGATATGTCCCTCAAAAATCGAACTGTAAGCACGTGATTTGAAGACAATATGGTCGATTTTTGCCAAGGTAATAAAGGTGGAGTTTTCAATATTCTCCGCTTGATACGCCGTTTCAAGAGCATCATGATTAAACGTATGGAGGGTATCTCGAAACATCATAATCGTCGAACTTGACTCCCCTGCAATCGTACTCATCGTTTCGGAGTTGCCTTGTATATCGGACGCATCTTGTTGCAACGTTTGAATGGACATACTAATCTCACTGGTTGCTTTTTGGGTTCGTTCGGCGAGTTTTCGCACCTCATCGGCAACGACGGCAAATCCTCGTCCATGTTCCCCTGCACGCGCTGCTTCGATGGCGGCATTGAGCGCCAAGAGATTGGTTTGATCGGCGATATCTTTGATGAGATTGACCACCGATGTGATCTCATTGGTTTTTTCATTGAGGGTAGTAATGGCGTCATTAGAGGTTTGAATAAGCTCAATAAGAGAGGAGAGCTTGGTGATAATCTCTTCGAGTTCGCTCACTGTTTTACTGGAATTTTCCGCCGTTGACTGACTCTTTTTGACAATATCGTCAAGATCATTAATATTTCGGGTCAAATCACCTTGAATGATATTCAACCCTCCCCCAATACCGCTTCCGATACCGCTTAGTTGCGCATTGACACCGCTACGTTGGGCATGATGATGGCTTGACTCCATCGCCTCAATCCCCGTATTAACAAGGGTAGCATTATACCTAAATACCCCATTTAGCCCTTTGGCAATCACTTTGCGGTGGAACTGGTGATGACTAGCCTTAGTCACCCCTGCTTTGATCTCTCGCATAAACGTTTCAAGCTGATCGAGTAGGTTATTCGTCGACCATGCCAAATCGGCAAACTCTCCGTGGTCTTTGATCTGAATCACACGGGATTCAAGTTCACCCCTGTTTGCTTCCTCCAACACTTTTGCGACACCTCGAACGGTGTTTTGCGCATCTTTGATATGGACAAACATCAGCCATGCCAACCCAAAGTTGACAAGGGTTAGGAGTTGAATCCATCCCAACCCATGGAGTATCGCCTCCAATACAATCGTAAGGGTAAAAACACCCAATGCCATGAAATTGGCATATTGTGCTTTAGAGAGAGAGGATAAATGGTTCATACGAACCCCCTTTTTGTTGAAGTACCGACTCAAGGTATTTTTGAGAGGCGGCTATCCCCCCCATTTTTTCCGCTTTCAAAAGCTCTGCGTAAAGGGGTTTGATAACCGCCATCGCTTGCGGAGTCGGTTTTCGGCGTACGGAGTGGTATCCGATGATCTTGCCGTTACTGTCTATTGAGGGGGTTACGTGGGCAAAAACCCAATAATAATTCCCCTCTTTTGTTTTGTTGACCACGTAAGCGAAGATCTCCTCCCCTCTTTTGACCGTCTCCCACAAAAGTTTAAAAATAAGAGAAGGCATATCAGAATGGCGCAAAATGTTGTGCGGTGCACCGATGAGTTGCACTTCTTCGTACCCCGATATTTTTATAAATAACGCATTCCCATACGTAATACGCCCCCCCAAATCGGTTTTTGAGACGATGAATTCATTTTCATCAAAATTTATTTCTTGTCCACTCACTCTATAATTCTCCTTAAGTTCTTACTCTTTTGACTCTCTAAATATACCCAATTTTCCATCAATATTCGACCTACAATCAAAATTAGTACGAAAGATCCTGTCGGTTATGTTAAAATGTGAAGAAGTATACGGGGGATGAGCTATGAAAAAAATGGTCTATATTGGTATCGGTGCAAGTGCAGGGGGATTGCAAGCACTCCAAAAGCTCATATCTCTTTTGCCGCAACACTCTCAAAATGTCTATATTATTGCTCAACATCTCCTTCCCGATAAGAAAAGTGCATTGGGGGAGATTTTGTCCCGTTATACTTCCCATACAGTAGAAGAGATCACCCCCACAACCTCATTTCTTGGCGACCATATTTACATTATCCCCCCTAACTGCAATCTTCTCCTTAAAAATCACCACTTGGTGCTCGAAGAGGATACCCTAGCCACTCACCATTCGACCCCCTCTGTCGATCTCCTTTTTGAGAGCTTGGCGCACTATGCCAAAAACAATGCCGTAGCCATCCTCCTTAGCGGTACGGGTCATGATGGGGTGGAGGGAATGAGGACGATCAAAAAACAAGGGGGCGTTACCATTACCCAACGCCCCCAAGAGGCACTCTACAAAGGGATGCCTCAAAGTGCAATTGATGCAGGGGTTGTGGATCATGTCTACACCCTAGAGGAGATGGGAAGCCATTTACACGAGCCCCTAAAAAAATCAGAACCTCCCATTGCGTTGACCCCTTTGGAAGCAATTCAACACATTCTCAATACCCAAGAAAATCTCGATCTATCCAAATACAAGGGGGAGACTATTCTGCGCCGAATCACTAAGCGCAGGATGATATTACACCTCTCAACCATCGAGCTGTATCTCCAATATCTCATCGATAACGCGACCGAAGCCCATTTACTCTATCAGGATATTTTGATCGGTGTCACCTCTTTTTTCCGTGACAAAGAGGCATTTGAGGCACTGGAAGTACTTTTGACGAACAGCTTAGCGGATAAACCGCCCCATTATGAATTTCGCATTTGGTGTGTGGCATGTTCGAGTGGAGAAGAGGCGTATACCCTCGCTATTGTGGTCTGTGAAATTTGTAAAAAACTTGGGAAAACAATTGATTTGCGTATTTTTGCTACCGATATTGATGATGATGCCCTTGCCAAAGGGCGAAGTGGTGAGTATTTGGCAGAGTCGCTTAAGAGTATGGAGTCAACTCTTTTGGAGACCTATTTCACCCCCACCAAAAACGGGTACCAAGTCAATCAGTGGTTGCGTCAACAGATCGTTTTTACCCACCATAATCTCCTCCAA
>JAABPY010000114.1 GCA_011391735.1 Sulfuricurvum sp.
ACATTCTCCCCAATGCCCAAAAAGAGGTCTTTGCCCTCTTCCACTACTCTCTCAAACCTCAGGGGATGCTCTTCTTGGGTTCTTCAGAATCGACATTGCTAAGTATTAACTATTTTGCACCATTGGATTCCCAATCCAAAATCTATGAAAAAGAGACCCTTCAAAATCCCCCCAGAATTTCGACCCACTATTTTTCAAAACATTTGGATAAAAAAACCTGCAAGGGGGACATTACCCTTGCTGACATGGGAGAAGAGAGCATCGAGGAGAGGATGGGAAATGCTGTCTTTAGTTTTTTCTCCCCCCACTGCGTCATCATTGATCGCCACTTTACCATGATTTACCGAAAGGGGGAGATTCCCGTACTTCGTTTTCGCGATGGTGTTCCCAGCCTCAATTTGTTGGATAATCTTGACGAATTGCTCCGCTATGAGGTCAAATCGTTAATAGAGGGGAGTTTTAATTCCAATACCTCTAGTTTTACCCGATTTATCGAAATTTCCTCTTCGGATGTGGCAACACACTTTATCCGAGTCGTTGCTACCCCATTCAATAATAATAGTCAAACCTCTCCGATGATGTTACTGTATTTTCAAGAGCTAAGCAGTGATGAGCTCCAGTTCAATTCGGGAATCCTCCACCTCCTCAATGAGTCGGTGATGATCAAAAACCTTACGGCACAACTTAGTATGGCACGAAGGGAGATTCAATCCCTTTCGAATGAACTGAGTTTGAGTAAAGAGACCCAACAAGTGATGAATGAGGAGCTTCAAAGTTCCAATGAGGAGCTTCAAAGTTCCAACGAAGAGCTTGAAACCTCCAATGAGGAGCTCCAAAGTTCCAACGAAGAGCTCCATACCTCTCTCACCCATATCGAAAAATTACAAAACCATCTTTCTCTCCTTTTTGACTCAACCTTTGATGGAATTATAGGGCTAGACAAAGAGGCAAACCATACCTTTGTCAACACCGCCGCTGCTACGATGTTGGGATACCGTGTCGATGAGATGATCGGTAAGGCAAGTCACAGCCTCTGGCACCATACCAAACGAGATGGAACTGCCTATCCCGAAGAAGAGTGCCCCACGGCTAAAGTTATAGAAGACGGTCTCCATCGACGACAGGAGGATCTCTTTTGGCGCAAAGACGGCACATCCTTCGAAGTAGAACTCCTCCAAAGCCCCATATTTGAAGAGGGAAAAGTGACGGGGGCGGTCATCTCGTTTCATGATATTACGGAGAAAAAACAGCTAGAGAAGATCGCACACGATGAACAGATGTTAAAAGAAAATTTCATCCGTGAGCTTGAAATGGAAAAACTACAATTGGAACATGTTCTTGAGTTTGCCCCTATCTCCATTATGATCCATGACGAAAAAGGGGCAATTCTTTTTACCAATCGTGCCTTTGAAGCCTCTACAGGGTATCTTAAACACGAGATTAAGACCATGGAAGAGTGGATGGAGAAACTCTATCCTGATCAAGCCGATGAAGCCAAAAAGAAACTCATTAAATGCTATGAAAACTCTATGATCAGTGAACAAAAAGAACATGCTATCACCACGAAAACGGGGGAGAAAAAGATTTGGCTTATCAGTTCCGTACGACTCAATTCGCTCCACGACAACCAAGAGGTGATCGTCTCCTCTGTCATCGATATTACCGAAATACAGCGCAAAGATGAGATTATGATCTCTCAATCCCGACAAGCCGCCATGGGGGATATGCTTGCCATGATCGCCCATCAGTGGAGACAGCCATTGAGCGTTATTGGGATGGCAACCAATACCCTCAAACTCTATCTTGAGCTTGAGGAGGAGATCACCCCTGATGCCCTCGAGCAGCTCATCGAAACGATCAACAAACAAGTGAACTACCTCTCCCATACGATTGATGATTTCAGAGACTTTTTCAAACCAGACAAAGTCAAAGAGCGCACAAGTGTTGCCGTTATTTTGGAACGATTGGTGACACTAATTCAAAAAGGGTTAGAGAATAATACTATTTCCCTTGAACTTCCCGAAAATCAAAATATTGAGATTTTCACCTACTCCAATCAGCTGTTGCAAGCGTTGATTAATATTGTCAATAACGCCAAAGATGCCATCAAGGAACACACGACCACCAAGGGGGTGATCCGTATTGCCCTCACCCAAGAGGAGAAAGAGATTATCATCGAAATTTGCGATAATGGAGGGGGAATTTCCCCCTCGATTCTTAACAATCTCGCCGAACCCTACGTCTCCACCAAAGCCGCTAACGGGACAGGATTGGGGCTGTATATGTCCAATATGATCATCACCAAACATCTGGGTGGGCGATTATGGTGGAAAAGTGATAACGTCGGAAGCTGTTTTTTCATTGCTCTACCGATTGATAATAGCTAAAAGGGGAGCCAATGGGACACAGCAAAAAACTAAAAGAGATCAGCAACACCATTTCGATTTTATACGTCGAAGATGATGTGCAGTTACGTAGCGGTGTTACAGGGTATCTCAAGCTTATTTTTCCCACAGTCGATAGTGCCGCCGATGGGATAGAGGGGTTGGAGTTTTTCAACCAAAAGCGGTACGATATTGTCATTAGCGATATTCAGATGCCCCGAATGAATGGGATAGAGATGATAAAAGAGATTAAAAAAAGCTCTCCCGATCAAGAGATTATTATCACCACCGCTTTTTCTGAAGTCCCCTATCTTATTGAAGCCATTGAGCTTGGGGTTAGTAGCTATCTCATCAAACCCATCGATTTTGATCTCATCAATAGTACCCTCTATAAAATCGTCGATAAGATCAATACCTACCGTGAGAATGAAGCGTATAAAACTTCACTAGAAGCGATGGTGCAAGAGCGTACCCAAGCAAACCTCCTCCTCGAAAAAGAGAAAATCGACAACTACGAGAAGACCCTCCTCTCCCTCGTCGAACTCGTTGAACAGCGTGATACCTATACGGGGGGGCATTCCCAGAGGGTTGCCACCTACAGTAAACTTATCGCCTGTGCGATGGGGTACAGGGAAGAGGAGTGTGATCTCATCTATCGAGCAGGAATCTTGCACGACATCGGCAAAATCGTCACCCCCGATGCGGTACTGCTCAAACCTGGCAGACTTGATGATCTCGAATACCGTCTTATCCGTGAGCATGCTTCGACAGGATCAAAAATGCTCTCTCGTATCCCTATGTACTTCGAAATCTCCAAAATCGTCGCCGCCCATCACGAAAGGTATGATGGGACAGGGTATCCTAACAAACTTAAAGGGGATGAGATATTACCCCTTGCACGGATTATGATCGTAGCCGATGCCTTTGATGCGATGACAACCAACCGTATTTATAAACCCAGAATGCCTCTCGAAAATGCCTTACATGAGCTAAAAAGTCTCTCAGGAATTCAATTCCACCCCGAAGTGGTCGATGCGGCACTCACCCTATTACCAACCATTACAATCGATACCGATATAACCCAACTCCCCTCTACGGAGATGGAGAACAAACGGTTCGCCTTCTTCTTCGAAGATCCAGTGACGAAAACCTATAATCACCACTATCTCGATCTCCTTCTTGTTCAAAATCAAAACGATCTACAAACCTACTATTTCACCGTTTTCTTCATCCATAATTTCAGCGTCTATAACAATACGTACGGGTGGGATGAGGGAGACCATTTTCTACGATCCTTTGCCGATATTCTCCATCCAGTAGCCAATGGTTCTCTCGTTTTTCGTCTCCACGGGGATGATTTCATCCTCCTCTCCACGAAACATCTATCCGTCGACCTTTCCCTCTTTGAGCCTTTATTAGCAGCGTCAGAAAATATTCTCACCCTCGATTGCAAAGAGTTTACGAGTAAGGAGCATCAACTACACTCTTTGAGAGAGCTGGAGCGGGTGTTATAGCATTTTTCCACCTTAACCCCGTACAAACAACGCTTTGATCTCCTCATTGTCCATCGTGGCAATCCCTTGTTCTCCGACACTGACGCTCATCTCTCCCATGATAGTTTTTGCTTTTATCATTTTGTCAATCTTCTCTTCAAAACTGTTTTTGGTGATGAAGCGGTAGACGAAGACATTGTTCTTTTGCCCGATACGAAACGCTCGGTCGGTTGCTTGGTTCTCCACAGCAGGGTTAAACCACAAATCGTAATGGATGACATTCGCCGCTTGCGTAAGATTAAGCCCCACCCCCCCTGCTTTGAGAGAGAGGATAAGAATCTGTTTTTCGTGGTTGTTTTGAAAACTTGAGACCACCTCTTCGCGTTGCTTGGTACTAAGTGACCCATCAAACGTCAACGGCTGAACAAAAAATTTCTCTTCAATAATCTGCGCCAATATCCCTAGCATTTCGACGTATTGGGTAAAGATAAGGACTTTCTCCCCCTTGGCAATCATGGGTTCAAGAAGTGTCAACAGCAGTTCTGTTTTTCCGCTGAGAGCTGCATCGTACGGGGATGTTTTGTCATAGTTACGGGGGTGGTTACAGATTTGTTTCAGCTGTGTAATAAGCTTGAAGATAAGCCCCGAACGGTTGGAACCCTCTGCTTGCTCTTCGAGACTTTTCATCGCCCCATCGACGACACTTTGATACAACGCCGCTTGTTCAGGGACAAGAGTTGCGTATTCGTCGATCACGATCTTATCAGGGAGGTCATCAATGATACTTTTGTCCGTTTTAAGACGGCGGAGCATAAAGGGGGCGGTAATCAATTTCAAACTATTCGCCGTCTCTTGGTTTTGATCCATTTCGATAGGGCGGACGTAGCTGGTGATAAATTTCGTCAAATCTCCCAAATAGCCACTCATCGTAAAATCAAAAATACTCCACAGCTCCGTGAGGGAGTTCTCCACAGGGGTACCGCTGAGGGCGATTTTATATTTGCACGCAAACGACTTCAAGCTCTGTGCTGCTTGGGTGGTTGGATTTTTGATCCGTTGCGCCTCATCGATCACCAGTGCTTCGATTTTATGCGACTTGAAGAGATTCACATCCCGTCTGAAAATATCGTAGGTTGTGACAATGATTTTGGTGTCACCCAATTGTCGCCCCATTCCGTAATAGAGTGACACACTCAACGAGGGGGCAAACTGAGTGAGTTCATTTTCCCAATTGGGAAGAAGGGAGGTGGGGACGACGATAAGAGTTCGTCCTTTGATATGACCATTTTCATACAGATGAAGCAAGGTAGCAATCGTCTGAATCGTTTTTCCCAATCCCATATCATCGGCAAGAACCACCCCGAAACCACTCAAGAGATTGGAGACACACCACTGCACCCCCCGCTCTTGATACGGACGCAAGGTTGCCTGTAAGTTGGGAGAAATCTCCAACGCTTGGGGACGAAAGAGCTCCTCAAAAAAGCTCTCCAAATCCTCATCAAATACGGCACTCCCATCAAACCGTGCCCGTAAC
The DNA here is from genome assembly GCA_011391735.1 of Sulfuricurvum sp. Taxonomy (GTDB): domain Bacteria; phylum Campylobacterota; class Campylobacteria; order Campylobacterales; family Sulfurimonadaceae; genus Sulfuricurvum. Next base: position 5,412 of record JAABPY010000114.1, read on the forward strand.
ATATCAAATCGGGTAAGTTTGGGTGTTTTCTTAGCTTTGTCAAAAAGGGCTTTGAGCTCTTCAGGGGAGATACTGATATAGGAGTCACGAAAGAGGACAAGGTCACTTTGTTGGCTTACAAGCTCTTGAAACTCCTCCATACTAATATGGGTATCCCCAATAGCAATCGTCCAATCGTATTCGAGAACTTTATCGAGGGTGAAGAAGCTTGTTGGGGAGGCTTTTGTCCGTATGCGCATTGAAAGACGGGGCTTGATAAGATGTTGCAATTCACGTGGCAAGATGATTTTTACTCCAAAGGAGGACAAGAGATAGGAGCTCTCTTTGATGAACTGCTCAAACCGCTTCCCTTGAAGCTCAATGCGCTCTTGGCTACTGAGTAATTCAATCTCATCTAAAAATCCTCGAATGGGGGAGAGAAGTTTCAAAAGCCCACTGGAATTCTCCTCACGCAATGCTTCACATAAAAATTGCTCTTTGCTAGTTTGGGTATCGTGTACCGCCATAGATAACGTGTAATTTTCTTCAGCTTCTCCCCGTTCAAGGGTCAACGTCAACTTATAGCGACTAAGAGGCAAGGAGAAAATAGAGAAATAGTTTGCCACAGCACGATCAATATTGTGTTTTCCCCCCTCTTTTTGCTCAAACGCCCTCCCCATAAAGAAGCTCTCGCTAATGGCAGGGGGATTCATAAAGAGACGCTTGTGCATAAAATTCATCTCATGAACATACTCCGTCATGGCTTTGGCTAAAAAGAGGAGCGTCCCACTTTTACCATCGAAAAAGGGATCAGACGATGAGAAATGGACAAAAGGGGTTGCATTACACGCCAATCGTTGAATTTGCTCATCCACCGATGAGGGGGTCAAAAGGGGGATCCATCCGATAAAGAAACGAGGCTTTAGCGTGTCTTTGAGCACCGCTGGGATAAAGGCATTGGCATGAAGCAACAAATACAGCGTTCGACTAAGGGCGTGATAATAGCGATAGCTAGCCCTCCCCTCCTCACTGCGAAAGGAGAGAAAAAGGGTAACGAAACTCAGTAACGATATCGTACACCCCCCTTTCATCTGTTTGAGCGTGTAGGGGGCGAAGAGTTCGGCGGTTTTTGCTTCCTGACGAAAGAGGGGGTGTTTAATCGTAATATGCCCTGTCCTCCATAGCTCATCCATCGTACATTCGCACTCGGCATCTTTGAAAAGACGCTCAAGTATCTCAATATTCTCATCAAAAATGGGGGAGATGAGTTGCGGTAGTGCTTTGGCATGGGCTTTGTAAAACTCTTTCATCACCTCTTTGTAATCGATAGGGGCAAACGAAGGGTGAGGGGTGAGAAGGGAATCAATCAACGAAAGGGCGTTTTCATGATGCAATACTTCAAGCGGTTTATCATAAATAACCTCTTCCCACGGCTTAAGGGTGATCGGATAGAGTTGACTCTCTTCATTGAACGCATCGAGTGTTTTGGTCAGATCCACTCCTCGAAGTGAAAAGAGTAAGAGGGGGTTATTGTCGATTTCGCTACTCAACGCTAACAATACCGCAAAAGAGTGTTTACACGGCACCGAAAAATCGTCACAGTCACAGTGCGTTTCGAAATTTATATCATCATCACCCTTCACAAAAAGCGGTATCTTCTGCTCATCACACCATTGGATAAAAGTTTCAGGCAACGTCCCATTGAGAAGTGATGATTGGATAAACGAATCCGATGTGATCTTCTCTACGATCAAACGCTGGATTTCAGGTTCAAAAGGTTTGAAGTTCACCATATTTTTATAACTACTTCGTGTGGAGCCTTTGACCTTAGCGATCACATCTACCTTAATAATGGCTAATGCAGTGACCGAACCCTTATTAAAATAAGTTTTTCCCCGTCCTAACCGTGTATCATCTTCATACAACGATTCTAAATCATTATAAAAACGTCCCCCCCAAGGAGTCAGTCCGTATTTTTTCATTTTTGCCATAAAGTTCTTTTTCTTATTGATAAATTTTTGTCGTAATAATAGAGTATGATTTTAGCGAAAACTCCTCTAAGAGTGGCTGATTTGATATTTAATGGATCTTTCGGGTAAAATTCGATTTATTATTACTATGAGGACTAAACATGGCAACCATCGGAATGGGCGATATCAAAAAAGGGGTACGCCTCGAAATTACGGGTGTACCGTACAAAGTTATCGATTTTCAACACGTTAAACCCGGTAAAGGGGCAGCGTTTGTTCGTTGTAAAGTGAAAAGTTTCTTGAATGGAAAAGTGGTTGAGAAAACCATTCACGCAGGGGATAAGTTCGAAGTTCCCAATATCGAACACAAAACCATGCAGTATTTGTACGATGATGGCGAAATGCTTCAGTTTATGGACAATGAGAGTTTTGAGCAACTAGGGTTGTCGTACGAGCAATGTGAAGATGCAAGCAAATGGATCAAAGACGGTACCAATGTTCAAATCGTTATGCACAACGGCAAAGCAATCAGTGTGGATGCTCCTGAAATTATGGAACTTGCTATTACCGAAACTCCACCCAACTTCAAAGGAGATACCTCAAGCGGTTCCAAAAAACCAGCTACTCTTGAGACGGGTGCTGTTGTACAAGTTCCGTATCACCTACTTGAAGGGGATATTATCCGTGTTAACACCGTTGAGGGTGAATATATGGAAAAAGTCAAATAACTTTTCTGTAGATTCCTCCTTTTGGAGGAATCGTGCGCTACTTTTTTTAACCTCTTTATCCCCTCTAAAGTAAAAAATTATTACTATCTTGCATTAAATAATATAGAAAAAGGAATGATTATGTCAAAAGTTTTAGTCCCTAT
>JAABPY010000116.1 GCA_011391735.1 Sulfuricurvum sp.
GGGGATAGCGGTCATGAACTTCGTATTTTACGGGGATTTAAAAACCGTTTTGGTCCCACCAGTGAGATAGGGGTATTTGAGATGCGAAGCGAGGGGCTAATGTCAGCCAAAGACCTCTCCTCTCGTTTTTTCAACCGTAACAAATCCCAAAGCGGTTCCGCCTTGACCGTCATTATGGAAGGGTCACGCCCTATCGTTTTGGAAGTTCAAGCCCTTGTCAGCGATACCCACGCCCCCAACCCTAAGCGTCAAGCAACAGGGTTTGATAATAACCGTCTCAATATGCTCTTGGCACTTTTGGAGCGTAAACTTGAAATTCCCCTCAATAGTTACGATGTTTTTGTCAATATTACAGGGGGGATTAAAATCACCGAGACCTCCGCCGATTTAGCAATATTAGCCGCTATTATCAGCAGTTTTCGTAATCGTTCTATCTCCAAAGAGACGGTGTTTATTGGTGAAGTCTCCCTTGTTGGGGACATTCGTGAAGTGTATCAACTCGATCAGCGTCTCAAAGAGGCGCACTCACAACAAATCAGTAAAGCACTCGTTCCCAAAAAACCGCTTGAAAAAACAGCACTAAAATGTTACGAGATTGATGAAGTTAGCAAACTTTTGGAGTGGTTTCAACTCTAAGAGGCTATAATAACCCCATTAAACCTAAGGAAATTTATCATGCCAGAATGCTCCATTATTGCAGATCACAAATCCGAAGAACGTTATTCGAAGCTTTCACTTGCTTATTCGACTCAAGAAGATCACCTCCGAATCGAAAAAGCAATTGCAGAATGTACACCATTGTGCTCTATAGAGGCTAATATTTATGGGGGAGCTGTTACAGGTGATAAACGGATGATTACCATCGAATATCATGATGATTGTGATCGTGAAGGGGGAGCTGTTTTTGAAAAAATATTAAACTCTTTGGGTATCAAAGAATGCCATTAAATCAAAATGTTCAGCGACTCAAAAAATTTGCTGAGGGGAATGAGACATTTCAGAAAACGTATTTCAAAAAACACGAAGAGCATCTCTTAAATCTTGTAAGAGAGGGTCAAAGTCCCAAAACTCTCTTTATTGGGTGTTCTGATTCACGGGTCATCCCTGATCTCATCGTCCAATCGACACCAGGTGATCTTTTCGTTGTTCGTAATGTGGGTAACTTTGTCGCCCCCTATCAACCTGACGAAGATTTTCACTCAACCGCTGCGGGTATCGAATATGCCGTTGGGGTTTTGAAGGTCTCTGAAATTATTATATGCGGTCATTCTCATTGCGGTGCGATTGAAGCCCTCTATAAGCCCTCATGCGACCCTTCAATGATTCATACCGCCAAATGGCTCACCTTGGGGGAGAAAGCCAAATCAATAGCATTGCTTGCATTAGGAGACAATCCCAATAAAAAAGAGTTACTTCGAGCAACTGAACGGCTCTCAATCATCACCCAAATCGAAAATCTCCTTACCTACCCCTACGTTAAAAAACTCGCCGATGAGGAGAAACTCTTTATCCATGGGTGGTATTATGATATTGAAACAGGGGCTATTGAGTATTATGATCCTGATACCTATCAATTTCGTCCGCTTAATGAAGTGGGAAAGTAGACACTTAGATGGATAAAAACATACTCTTAGAATTACAGGAGATGGGCAAAGAGTTCACCCTCTTGTATGTTGAAGATGAACAAGATATTAGAGATAATATGGCATTAGTATTTCGACAGTTTTTCAATACGGTTTATACCGCTGAAAATGGTTTAGAGGGATTGGCTATTTTCAAAAGTAAGCCGATTGATATATTATTTACCGATATTGAAATGCCCATTATGAACGGGTTAGATATGACCCAAAAAATCAGAGAAATATCCCAAGATATTCCTATTTGTATTATTTCTGCATTCAATGAAGTTGATAAATTCACTAGAGCAATCAGCCACCGAGTTAGTCACTATATGCTTAAGCCTATTTATGAAGATAGAGTTATAACCACGTTATACGATATGCTTTCTGAACTAAAAAATAGACTAGACGCAGAAAAATATCGTATAAAACTTCAAAATGAAGAAATCTCCCAAGCCGTAGAAAAAACTGCTCACTATTTTTTGCAAAGTATCCCTTCCCCTATTTTTGTTGTCGATAACAATCAAAAAATAGTCTACCTCAACGAATTATTAACCGAAATGTTACTCAAAAAGAACCTTGAAGTGATAACAGGTGATAGTATTGAGTGCATCGAATCTATCTTTTCTCGTGATAATGGGGAAAAAGTATTGTTTAAAGAGGTTCAAAATGACAGTAGCCATGAACAAAAAATAATCTTTAAGGAGGGGAGTTCCCCTTTCTTTTATATGCCTCGCAAACATGAAATCAACATTCCCACGATTGATGGAGTAGGTTATATCATCGTCCTCAACGATATAACGATTCAAGTTAAACAAATTCGTATGATTGAGTATCAAAAACAAAAACTAAAATCCAACAATGAGATACTCGAGGAGTTCTTAACACGAAATATCTTTATTACCCCTCAGGATAAAAAAGAACAAGCGGAGAAAATTCTCGAAAAAGCATCGTTTGACACCAATGAAATGCTCTTAAGACGAACCCATAGCTACAAAATAAGTGCAGCAAACTACATCACAACACTGATGGATACCATAGACGATGATCTAGCAGAACTCAATGAATTGGAACTGGACATACAAAGTGAACTGTACGAGTTTGAATATTCTCAACAGCGTACCACGCTAGAAACCATTGCAAATATATTACAATCGTACGCCAATCAACTCGTTAGACTCATTGAGTTTTCCGATTTGGCCGATGCCGTTGCATCGACTTCAATGTATTTAAAAGAGTTATCGCAAGACGATATTAATTCCAATGGATATATGATCAAAGTAGCCATACAAAGTATCTTAGACGATTTAAGTAACTGGAAAGAACATGTCTTTATTACCCAAACAACTGAGGACATACACTACTTAGATAGCTCTTTGTACAATACTATCCTAGAACTCAAGAACTCATTTGACCAATCAAGCACCTCACCTCAATCCAATGAAGAGGATGAGGACTTGGAATTCTTTTAGTTAGAAGAATTCCAAGTCACTCTCATCGTTGATGTCACTCTCTTTTATCCGTGGATTTACGAGTGCCTCTATTTCTGAACAATTATCCAAAAGTGACGCATCTAAATAGTGGATATCAGGGGTATCTTGCATAACAAATATATGCTTTCTCCAAGAGCCAAGATCATCAATAATCCCCATAATATAAAGTTTAAAAAGTTTTTTTGTCTCTTCATCAAGAGATTTTACCGTCACCGTCTCAAGAAGATGGGCAAGTGCATTGACCGAGTATGCCAAATCTTCAAATTCTATGGTCTCATTTAGTAGTTGTGCGTATTTAGTGAATGTCAGCGCAACCGCTTCCACCATCTCATCCGTCAACTCTTCTCTCAAATAAAGGGAACCTTTGGCATCTTTTTCATTATCCGACAGATCATCCAATAAATAATAATCAATGCTAAAATCCTCCAAAAATATCTTGGCACTTATTTTTGATTCATCTTTATAATGCATTGAATTACGTTTTGATGTGTCAACTACTTTTTCAATGGGAGGAGAAGAAGATGACACTTGGGATATTACATTTAATTCAATCAAAAGAGCTATCTTAGAATCAAGTATTGTCTTCTTAAAGGTAATACCGCCATTATTGATACCAAAATCAGCAATACACATCTCCATCGTCTCATCCGTACACCCTTTTGGAGTAATAATAACCCTAAAAACATCATCCAATGAATTATTAAATTCCGCTTGCAATGAACCGTAATTGACTAAAGCTTTGTACAAAATTTTAAACACATAGTGGAGATAAAAATGGTAATTTTCAAATGAAAGTTTTGGATACGTACTAAGAACGTCATCTAAGCGTTCCCAAAAAGAATAAATATCATGGCTTGATGATATAAAAATTTTGCTTTTTTGCAATGCATCATAAGCGAGAGTTGCAATCTCACGATCAATGACAGTAGCATCAAGGGTGTAAAAATTACAACTGACTTTATCGCCATACAGTAATGAGGCTAATATAATATGCTCATCTAGGGATTTGGGATTCTTATAACCCCCTAGTACCCTCTCTAGATAAGGCGACACCGACATATCACGAAGCAGACGGATGATTTTATCCAGTTTATTCTTTTTGAGTGCAATCGTCAAAAGAATGACTGCCACTCTAACATCTTCCGCTACTTCTTTGTCTAACTCATAGTGACAAATAAGGTAATTGGTCAAATAAAGTACATTATGGACACTGTTACTTGCTTCTTCATATCGGATAAACGCTTTCAAAAACTTATCTCTTAAAGTACCGATATAGGGATTCGATCTATTTAAAACCTCAACAATAATATTAAGAACCCTCTCCGATGAAAACTCAGGTTCGATACACCCTTGAACATTGAGAGAATAGAGTTTTACTAGCGAATCAAAATCGTCAGTTTTTGTATAAGCAATAATGGGAATATCATAAAACATTGAATGACTTCGAATATTTTTATACCCATAAGCATTTGCGTGAACTATATATTTATCACTCATAATAATTAACTGAAAAGAGGCTTTATCCAAACATTGCAGTAACTCCTCTTTGGATTCGACACTCCGTACATTCCATTCAGCACTGAGTAGATCAGTGAAGGCAAAAGGCTCATCACAGTACACTAAAATATTATTTTTCATCTAAAAGAATTCCAAATCATCGTCTTCATCAGTAACTAGCTCTCTTTTTGTAAATATGGATTCGATTTCTACGACGTTATTAGCAAATGAAGCATCAAGATAGTGGACATCATCCGCTATTTTCTGAATAAAAACAAATGTAATCCATTGTTCTAAATCTTTTACTAACCCTATAAGGTTGAGAATCAACAACCTCTTTTGTTCACTTTGTTCGTACTCTTCTTGATTTAGCCCCTCCAAAAAGAGAAATAAATTTTTAAAGGTGTTAACCATTACGGGAAAAGCTACAAATGTATCTACCAAAGTATAAAATTTACTCAATATCTTCGTAACATCATCCATCAGCAGACAAGAACGCTCACTATTGGCTTCCTCAATATCATAAAGGATCAAGAGCAACTCATCCAACTCTTCTACAAACTGCTCTATTTTATCGCTAATTGTTTCATCTAACATCTCAAAAAGTGACGCTGAACCATACCTCTCTTGCTTGGAATAGCGAATATCTTGAAGTCTGTGGTCAGCAACAGTAGATGTTTTAGGACTCAATTTATTGGCTGCTATTGTACACCCTTTATTCGCACAATCATAAATAACTTCACAATGACTGTTCATAAACTCTTCAATTACCCCCGAAAAATTCACATCCAGCAAAT
>JAABPY010000117.1 GCA_011391735.1 Sulfuricurvum sp.
CCAAAAAACCGTATCCTCTACTTTACCCTGCATATTTTTGATAAAATAGAAGAGGACAACATTCTTAAGCTCTGAACATAGTAGATAAAGTTCGTGAAGCTTAATATGTTTATCCTCACAAAAATGGAGCAAAATAAGGATAATAGGACAATTTCCAGCCTCACCATTTCCCCTTACAATAGTAATAAAAGCACCGTAAATTCTTTCCCCAAAATGCTTTTTAAAAAAATTGGGACTAAGACGATGAGCTGCAAGGGTTTGTATCACCCGTTGGCGCTGTATCCATTGGGTACAAATCTTCTCAGTGGCACCTTCTAACTCATTGGCAAAAGGGGTCAATCGTATAAAGTCATTGCAAATCACACTATCACCTTAAATTATTAATCATATTGGCAATATCCCGTATCGATAAAGAGAGATCAACCCCACCAAATTCAACTGCTTTTTTAGGCATACCATACACCGTACAAGAACCCTCCTCTTGTGCATACGTTTTGGCACCAGCTTCTTTCATACTTACCAGTTTACTCGCACCATCTTCCCCCATCCCCGTCAAAATAACTCCTACTCCTTGAGAGCCTACCTCTTTTGCCATCGATGCAAATAGGACATTCACGCTAGGCTTGTGAGAGCTGACTCTAGGATAATCTTTGAGGGTGACTTCGTAGCTAAAACCTGATTTTTTGACCTCCATATGCAAATCTCCAGGGGCGATCAAAATCCTTCCAGGTAAGAGCTTGTCCCCCTCAGATGCTTCTCTAATATCCGAATAGGGAGCTAGAGAATTGAGTCTCTCGGCAAACGACTTTGTAAATCCAACGGGCATGTGTTGGGTAATAACAATAGCGGGGTGATTGGGTTTTAAATAGCGGACAATCTCCTCTATCACCTGCACCCCACCCGTGGAGGAACCAATAGCGACTATTTTCTTGGATGCTGGCAGTGCTGAATTTTTCCCGTATTCTTCATCGGCTAAGGTATATTTTTTTGTAGCAATAGCGGAGTTAAAACGTACTTTTGCCTTGGCGGCAGCTCTTACTTTGTCGAGAAAATCATCGGTTGCATCATCAAAAAACTTCCCTAAATTAACGTTTGGTTTATGGACAATATCCACCGCCCCCATGCGCAAGGCATCCACCGCCGCACTACTACCAGAACCAACCATCGTAGAGCAGATAATAACAGGGACAGGCTTTTGCTGATTAATCAGTTGTAAAAACTCCAAACCGTCCATTTTTGGCATCTCAATGTCCAAAATAAAGACGTCGGGCAAACCAACCTTTTTAAAGATAGTAAAAGCGTCTACAGGGTTGGGTGCGGTACCGATAAGCTCTATATCACCTGCTTTTTCAAATATTCGCTTGAAAGCGCTTCGTACTACGGCAGAGTCATCAATTACAAATACTTTTATCATTAAAAAAAATCCAATTCACTATTATCTTCAGTTTCATCTAGAAACAATGTATTTTTCATAAATTCAATATTATTTTTCAATGAATATTCAAAGATATAGATATCTTGAAAAATCCGATCAACAAACATATCCATTAAATTTTTGTTACAATCATTGATAATCTCACTAAGATAATCAAACCCTTTTAATCCACTGGGTTTAAGGGTAGAAAAATCCAAATCGATTAAAAACTCTCCCAATCCTTTAAACACGGGTGATACCCCTGCAAGCAATGTGTGTTTTGAAAATATCTCCGAAATTTCCAAAACTTTTTTACCGATTTCGGCGAGCAACTCTTTGGATAACTCACCTGCTTTTAATCGCTGATTGAGCTCAATTAGTTCATCTACGATAAAGAGAGAACTCCCCTCGTAAGAATCTAAAAAATTACCCAACACATTAACATCCGATGAACCACTTTTTAAGTTAACTTCCCGACGACCAATAGAAATAATCGTATAAAAAACACTCAAAACCTGCACAAATTTATCTTTTAACTCTTCAGACGTAAAGGTATCAAACACGATATTGTCACTTACTTTGATTAAATCGACAACATCACTTTCAATGGGCTCATTTATAATACTTATCACAACGATACGATGACTATACTCCGATACAGCGTTATAAAAGCGGTTGGCTTGCGCCTTATCATCCGTTGCATCCAAAAGAATAATATCAATTTTATTCGCCATCAAGGTAATATTAACATTCTCCAACTCAGCATCTTCCATATTTCTCTGAAAAGCACCAGCAAAAAAACTTTTTATACTCTCATATTCACGATAACTCTTGTTACTAAATAAGAGTATATTATAATTTTGTGCCAAAAATGGTAGATAGTGACTATGCTGTTTTGTTGTCATTTTTCTTCTCCAAAATATACTGTAATTTATCAAATCCCAATTTTAATACATCATTATAATAAGCATCCGATGCTTTTTTAATGTAGTTCTTAAAACTAATTAATTTTATCTCTTGTTCACGGCTAAACTCATTCATATTGAGCTTAAGCAAAGCAATAAAATCTTGATTATGATGGGCAATTTCATAGATAGTAAGTCCAAATCGTCTACTGTACTTGATAATATCATCATCCAACATCACAATATAGTTATCATCATGATTATCAAAGACACAATTTTTGACCGAATTGTTATTCTGAAAAATTCCCCTCACATCTCCAAAAAAATTATCAAACTGATACTCAACATAACGGTGATTTTTAGCTCTATTTAACGCAAACACAAACTTAAGATCGGGTCTCATATCTTTTAAAATCGAATAGACAACGACCGCATTAATCCCATCTTGCTCTCCATCTAAAAGGGGGATAATAACCAAGTCAACAAAATGGATCATTCCACTTTCGTTGAGGGCATCGAGAACAATAGTCGTCGTTTTATTGCCGCCGATGTCAATACACGCTGTCTCCTCTTTTGAAAACAGTTGTGTTAACTCTTCTCGTAAAATGGGGGAAGAGACTTCCATTATTTTTCGTGTTGTGAGCTTACTGTCCCCATAACTTAAGCAGTCGCTGTTTTCATCATCAAACTCATAGAAAGAAACGGGCTGTTTATCGCTTTGCTCATACAAAAAAGGGGCGACCAATTGCATTGAAATAGTACTCTTCCCCACTCCCCCTTTACTGGAAACAACTACGATTTTCAAATTATTTTTTTTCAATACAACTATCCTTTTTTACGATATATCGCCGTTCTAACCTGTTCAAGTCTATTTGTATTTATCATATTTAAATTTTCAGTATGAGAAATAAAAAAATACCCTCCAGTTACAAGATGGTCTATGACACCATCAACTACTTTTTGCTTGGTTGCATTATCAAAATAGATCAATACATTGCGCAAAAATATTAAATCAAACTTCCCCAAATCATTGGGTAATTCTAACAAATTTGCTTGTTCAAACCGCATATTAGGGATCAATGAGCGATCAATCAAAAACTTCCCTTGACTCTCCCCCTTCCCCTTTAAGCAGTACATTTGACGCAAATGGGTAGGGATTTTATCCACCCAGCTTTCAGGATAAAGCCCTACTCTCGCTTTTTTGATAACGTCTGAATTAATATCCGTCCCGACAATTTCCCAACTTGCTTTTGACAGGAGAGAATCCAAAAGCATTGCCGTGCTATACGCCTCTGCCCCAACGGAAGCCGCCGCACTCCACACACGAAATTTTGTTTTGATAGAGTAACTTGGCAATAACTCTTTTTGGATAAATTCAAAATGTTCAATTTCTCGAAAAAAATAGGTTTCATTGGTCGTTAACAAATTGACCATCTCTATTTTTTCAAGCGGGTTAATCTGGACTAAACGAAGATATTCGGCATACGTTTCAAACCCATACTTCAGCAACTGTTTTAATAACCGACTTTGTACCAATAATTTTTTGGTATCATTAAGATCAATCCCTGCCTCTTTGAATATAAGTTTTTGAAAAATATGGAATTCCGTATCTTCTAATTTTGGGACTGCCATGTAATTACCTTAAATAATCAATTCTTGAATTGCCTCACCAAGCTTAAGCATATTAACCTTACCGATGATAGCATTAGCACCCGCTTTTTTCAACTCATCTTCCATATTATCATTGGACATATTGGTATGCACTATGATCCCTATATGAGCATAATTTTTATTTTCTCGAATAAGTCTAATGACATCTCTCCCCCCCATGACAGGCATCTCTAAATCGGTTATAAACAATCCAATTTCATCAACAGGAATGTCCTTAATCCCCTCTATCAACGCTTTTCCATTTTCATAAATTTCATAGCTTATTTTTAACGATTCAAAAAGTTCTTGTACCATCTTACGGATAAAACGGCTGTCATCGGCAAAAATAACCTTTT
>JAABPY010000118.1 GCA_011391735.1 Sulfuricurvum sp.
CAAAAACATCCAAAAGTAATTTGTCACTATCAAAGATAAGACATAGCTTCTCTTTTCCAGAAACCAACACTTTCGTGATAAAAGAGGTCTTGTTATTGTTCTCAGAGTTGTCAAACATGGTTTCCGCAGGGATATTAACAATATATTCTACCCTTTTGACGACGATTCCCATTCTGTGTCCGCCATAATGAGCCAAAATAATCAACTCATACTCGCTGTCATCCAACACCTTATTGCCAAACCATTTGTCAAAGTTGACAATCGATGTCATATTACCGCGAATATCAGCCGTCCCTACAATGAGTCCCTCTCCTGTATTTTTTACCATATCCAAATCTTTATAGACAAGGAGTTCTTCTATTTTAGAGACATTTTTGGCATAGTATTGATCGTCACTTCCCACAAAAATAAGGTACTGACTTGTATCGTTGGCATTGGTACTCACTAGCTTGATAATATCTAATTCATCCTCGTCTTCTTCGATATCCTCAAAACCTGACTTCGTAATATCTTCTAGTTCATCAAAATTATTCATACACACCCCTTTGCTAGCTTCGATAATTCAGTCGTATTCAAAATGGCTTGCGTATCCAAAATGGCGATATAATCCCCCTGATACTTGCCCATATACGATATAAATTTTTTATCAATTTTTGCACCAAATGCTGGAGCTTCTTTGATTTGGTCCGTATTGATATCATCGACTTCATACACTTCATCAATGATAATACCAAGCTGAGTCGTCTCATTCTCTGTTTTATAATTAATGACCACAATTGATGTTTTTGGTTGAATTTCTGTTTGACCAAGACTAAAACGATCCAATAAATCGATAACAGGGACGATATTTCCTCGAATATTCGTCACCCCCTTGACAAAAGAGGGCATCAAAGGAACCTTCGTAATGGTTGTGTATTCAACAATCTCACTGGTGCTTAACGCCTTGATTGCGTAGACATCACCCCCTACATAAAATAGAAGGTATTGATCTTGTCCTATCTCACTCTTTTCATGCGCATCTTCATGACTCATAGTAGTCCCTAGTAACGATCAAAATTTCGTAAGTCTAACCCACCACTCGCTGAATGTCTCTCTTTACCCATTGCTGGTGCTTGGGTAGCTCTTCGTGGTGCAGATGTATTTTGGGAAATACCAAAGCCCCCCCCTCTATTGTCCGAAATTTTAAAGAACTGCATCATTTGGGTCAAGTTATTCGCTTGTGAGCTAAGTTCTTCGCTCGCAGCTGCCATCTCTTGAGACGATGCCGCATTGGTTTGCGTTACTTGATCTAGCTGTGTCATCGCTGTTGATATTTGACTAATACCAACATCTTGCTCTTTTGCCGCATTAGCAATATCTTTGACTAGTTTTGCAGTATCTTGAATTTTGGGGACTACGTCTCCGATAAGTTTACCCGCTAGTTCACTCACTTTTACACTTTGACTTGCCGTTTCCGAAATCTCTTGCGCCGCAATTTGAGAACGTTTTGCCAGCTTGCGCACCTCGGCTGCAACAACGGCGAACCCTTTACCATGTTCACCTGCACGCGCCGCTTCAATCGCTGCATTGAGCGCCAAAAGGTTTGTTTGGTACACAATATCTTCGATAATACCGATTTTTTGACTAATGGTTTGCATCGCTTGAACGGTTTTACTCACCGCTTCTCCCCCTTCCATCGCCATTTTTGCCGCATCTTCTGCCATGATATTGGTTTGCTGAGCGTTTTTAGCCGATTCAGCAACACTTCCGCTCATCTCTTCAAGGGCAGCACTGGTCTCTTCAAGTGAGCTTGCTTGTTGCGTTGCACCCGCACTTAAGGATTGTGATGATGAACTAACTCCCTCGGCTGCAATCGTAAATTCAGCGGCACTACTATTGATTTTAGAGACCATATCTTCAAGCTGATCGGCAACTTGATTGGTAGCCGTTTTAATCATGATATAATCACCCACAAAATCTTTTTGGATTCGATCGGTCATATCCCCTTTTGACATTTTTTCAAGAACATTTCCTGCTTCACTAAAGAGCTCTTGCAAAACGGATGCCGTATTATTAGCTGCTTGTTTCACAACATCAAAATCACCTTGATACTCGTTCGTAATACGGGCACTTAAATTCCCCGCTTCAAGCGCTCGTAACCCAAAAATCGTATCAGCAAATGCACGGTCAACAACGATTAATGTATTATCAACCACATCAATCAACTTGAGATAATCGTTACCGAATCCTTCTCGATTAATACGTGCTTTTACATTCCCTTTTTTAATCTCTTCATACCCAGTATTATAATTTCGTAAAAGGAGTGCTAGTTTAGCTGCCGTATCGTTCGCTGCTTTTTTAACGACATCAAAATCTCCTTGATATTCGTTCGTGATACGAGCATCAAACTGACCATTTTGGAGTGCGTTAAGTCCAAAAATTGTATCGGCAAATGCTTTATCTACCGTTGTTAACGTTTCATTGACGACGGCAATGAGTTTAAGATAGTCATTTTCAAAACCTTCCGTTGCAATCCGTGCTTTTACATTCCCTTTGGCAATTTCTGCATATCCAGCATTATAATTTCTAAGGAGCAATCCAAGTTTTGCCGCAGTATCATTCGCCGCTTGCTTGATAACATCAAAATCCCCTTTGTACTCTTTGGTAATACGAGCATCAAACTGACCATTTTGCAATGCTTTTAGACCGAAAATAGTATCCGCAAACGCACCATCCACAATCTCCAACAACGTATTGGTTGCATCACCGATTACTTTAAAGCCATTATCTAACCCTTTTGTATCGATTCTTGCTTTAATATTACCCAAAGCAACAGCATCTGCCACACTTTCAAACTTGAGGACAAACTCTTTGAAGTCGCTCTCACTTTTCGCAAGCATTGCATCCACTTCTCTTGCTTTTTCTTGCGCATCCGTTTGATCCAAAATATATTCAAAAGAACCAACAATGGTACCGTTTGTATCTTTTAATGGTGATCCAAAATATTTAATATCCAGTGTTTTGGTGAGACCAATCGGTTTGGCTTGACAGACACTGTCACACATTTTATCGCTTCGCATAGCCTTGTCACAGGCACACGCAGAAGAGTTACAATCACCTGCATTGAATTGATCGTAACATTTTTTCCCGACCATCCCCCCTTTGGCATTTCGGGTAATTTGTTCTGATATTTCATTTGCCCACTTAACCGTAAAGTTTTTGTCAAATGAGATAGCTGGGATCGGTAATCGATCCATAAATCCTGTATAGACATTTGCGATACTGTTGACAGATGAAGCAACCTCTTTATAAATACCCTCATAACGAGACATATCAAGTCTTGCATTTAACCCGCCACTTGCAATCTCATTAAAAAGATTAGATGCTTCTGTATTTAAAACCGTAAGATTCTTTTCGCACTCAAGACCTAAGCGAACATATTTCGCCACATCATATTCGCTTATTCCTAACTCAACTAAATTTAAATTCATATTCACGTTTTCCATTTTGTATCCTTTTTTATTTGTATTTTTTTAACTAACTGTTTTTAATCTTATATTCCATAAGTTTTGGAATATCAAAAATAAGGGCGATCTCACCGCTGCCTAGAACCGTTCCACCGCTAATTCCGGGGACATTTCTAAATACTTCTCCAAGCGGTTTGATAACCGTCTGAAATTCGCCGTACAGCTCATCCACTTGAAGACCCATTTTATACTCTCCATAGCGAATAACAACGACATTTTCACGCTGACTCTTACTTTCAGACTCGTCAAAATAGGTACGAATATCCAAAAGAGGGAGAATAGAATCTCTCAAATTGATAAAATGATTCCCTTTCATTTGCTTTTTGTAGGCAGGACTAAGCTCAATACACTCTTGTATCATCTCCAAGGGGATAATATACTTCGTATCTCCCGATTGGATTAAAAAGCCATCGATTATCGCCAAAGTCAGTGGCAGTCTTATGGTAAATGTGGAACCCTCCCCTTTTCTGGAATCAATCTCGACCGTACCGCGCAACTCTTCGATGTTTCGTTTGACAACATCCATCCCCACGCCACGACCCGAAATATCAGAGACTTGATCGGCGGTTGATAATCCTGCTGCGAAAATAAGATTGAAAATCTCTTTATCCGTTAAGTTGTGATTAGAGGGGATAGTTCCATTGGCGATCGCTTTTGCCAATATTCGCTCTTTGTCCAACCCTTTACCATCATCAACAATTTTGATAACAATCGTCCCTGCATCGGGATAAGCACTAAGGGTAACGGTTCCACTTTCTAATTTGCCTGCAGCTTTTCTCTCCTGCGGCATCTCAATCCCATGATCAACCGAATTTCGAAGCATATGCATAATGGGATCAGAAATTTTCTCAACCACCATTTTGTCCAGCTCAGTCTCTCCCCCCTTGATGATGAAGTCGATCTCTTTGCCTAGCTTTTTAGCGACATCCCCTACAATTCGTCGGAATTTGGCAAAACTGTCCCCCACTTGCACCATTCGAATGTTCATAACACTCGATCGTACCTCTTCGAGCATTTCACTCATAATCGTGGTCGATTCACTCAATTCTGTATCATCAAGCTTATCGGCGCGTTGCGCAATCTTGGCATTGGCAATAACCATCTCTGACATTTGATTAATAAGCTGATCTATTTTACTGGAGTCAACACGTAAGGAGAAGCTTTTATGGGGCTCTTTTTTAGAGGCTACTTTCGATTCATCCTCCCCAAAAGAGCTGTTTTTTATTTTTTCTTCATTTTTAATAGGAATAACAACCTGATTGCTCTCTTGCGCTGTTACAAAATCCGTTTTATCAAAAAAGCCATTAGAAATTAGGAATTTCACCTTATTTTGCTTGCTTTCTAAGCCGTCAATCCAACTTAAAAGCTTCTCTTTGTCTGTGACTTTTAATATCTGAAGTTCTATATCATCCTCTACAAATTCAAACACCTCTTCAATTGCCGCATAATCACTTTGCGTATCCAACTGCAACTCAAATCCGATATAGGCTTCAATAGGATTGTAATTTTCTAAGAGAGGAATATCATCTATCACAATCGCTTTTCTAGTAACTGTACCCAACCCGTCTAAAAAAGAGACCAAACTTAAAACATCCATCCCCGTATTAAAAAAGTCAGGCTTCAATCCAACACTTATATGCCAAAGGGTAGTGCGACTTTGAACAGGAGAGATTTCACCCATCTTAGTAACGGAAGATTCAGCTGCTTGAGAATGAGGTTTAGAGCCCTCAGGGGTAAAGGCAAGAAGCTGTGCCACAAGATCGTCATTGGCTTTTCGTAATTCACTACTCACAGGCTTTTGATCGACTGCGGTATCAATAAGCGTTTCGGTATGATCTTTGCACAGTAAAAAGAGACCAAGCATTTCAGCGGTTAGGGGGACTTTGTTCGACCGCACATCTGAGAGCAAGTTCTCGGCAATATGGGCAAATGCTACCACATCATCAAAACCAAACATACCCGCCGTTCCCTTGATCGTATGCATTGCTCGGAATAAAGCGCCAATATCTTCTTCATTGACCCCCTCCTCTTGCATATTGACCAAGGAGGCTTCCATAAAGCCCAATTGCTCATCACTATCTTCTAAAAAAAGTCGAAGTTCTTCTGTCATTTTAAGCCTTTAAAGAGCATTTCACAACCAGCTAATCGTAATGTTTCACGTACATTGGAGGATACATTTTCCAAAATAAGTTCAGAGGATTTTTTATGACACGTTTTTTGTGCGGAGAGTAAAAGCTGTATTGCAGCAATATCAATCTTTTGCACCCGTCCAAAATCAAGTGATAAAACTTTTTGAGCCTCACCACACCACTGCAAAAGAATTTTATGAAATGATTCCACTTCATAAATAGTCAGTTTTTCATAATCGACCGTATTCATATTGACTCACTTTTTTTAAAGTAATTTTTGAAGTGCCGTAAAAAATTTCTCTTTATTAAAAGGTTTCAACATCCACGCTTTCACGCCCAATGCTTTCCCCTTTGCTTTTAATGTCTCATCACTTTCTGTTGTAAGCATAATGACAGGGATAAATTTGTAATTAGGATTGGCTTTGATGTTTTCAACCATCTCAAGCCCACCCATAATGGGCATATTTACATCTGAAAAGACGATGTCAATCGGATGAAGTGCCATCATCTCCAACCCCTCTTTTCCATTTGTTGCCATTATTGGATTATGCCCCGCCTCTTTGGCTGCTGATGAAGCAACGCTTCTAATCAAACTCGAGTCATCAACAATTAATACATTAGCCACTAGCACCACCTTTATCATTTCTTATTTAACTATTCTATCACTCTATTATAAAATATACATAAAATTCACTATTTCCTACCAATCCAAATACAAGAATAAGGATGAGAGGAAATAATTAGCGACGAAAATTGCTACTGCTGAATACACTACAGCATAAATCGTTGATTGTCCAACACCACGTGCCCCACCGCTTGTATGAAATCCAATGTAACTTCCGATCATACTTACAATCCATCCAAACGTCGCTGCTTTAATCACACCCGTCATAATATCATCAAATTCGCCCAAACGCATTACCGTGTCTTGATAAGCAACAGGGTTGATCCCCAATGCCCCAGTTGAGATAAGATACGCCGATGAGACCGCAACGAAGTCAAACCAAATAACGAGCAAAGGAAGAGAGATAATCGTTGCCAAAATACGAGGAACCAATAAATACTCTTTTGAATCCACCCCCAAAATATCAATCGCATCAATTTGCTCCGATACACGCATCGTCCCAAGCTCCGCCGCCATGGCACTAATTGAGCGTGAAATGAGCATCAACGAGGCAAAAACAGGCCCTAGTTCTTTGGTGATAGAGAGAAAAATCGTATACCCGATAAAACTCTCCATCCCAAACTGGTGAAATCCGCCGTAAAGCTGAATTGCTTCCACCATCCCCGTAAATAACCCCGTAAGAGTCACGACACCAACACACCCTAGCCCTATAATATCGATTTGGGTCAAAAGAAGCTTGGGTCGTTTAAAAGCCCTTGGGTAAAGTCGTAATAAACGTATTTGGAAAAGGATAAAAACGCCAAATCGCTCAATGGATTCAAACATAGCCAAAAAAGGACGACCAATCAATCCGAAAAATAACTCAATCATAGTTGTAACTCCTCTTTAGAGCTCTAAGTTTACATAAATCTGATAAAATTTCAAAGGTTTAAAGGTACAATGACCATTATATTTTAATAATTTGCAGGAGCAACTCATGGCGGATAAAGAAAAAGAACATAAAGAAGAGGTCGTAGAGGGTGGCGAGAAGAAGAAATCGGGAAATATGTTATTAATAATTATTATTGTTGTTTTGGTTTTAATCTTAGTTATCGGTGGCGTTGTGGTTGCTATGATGTCAGGAAGTTCTGAGGAGCACGTAGAAGGTGGTACCAAAAAAGAGGCAGCAGCGCATGGAGAGAGTAAAGAGGCACCTGCCGAGGGAGAACATGCAGCAGAAGGGGAAGCAGCAGCGGAAGGTGATGGACATGGTGAAGAAGCGGGAACAGAAGCTGGTTTGATGTTCCCCCTTGAGACCTTTACCGTTAATCTCCTCTCTGAGAGTGGTCGCCGTTATCTTAAAGTTGAGATGACACTGGAGATGGAAGGGGAGGAGCTAAGCCCCGAATTAGAAGAGAAAAAACCTATTTTTCGGGATATCATCATTCGTCAGCTCTCGTCTAAATCACTAGAAGAGATATCAACGCTTCAGGGAAAAGAGAAACTCAAAGAGGGGATCGTTGCTGAGCTGAATAAACGGCTTAAAGATGGAAAAGTTAAAAATGTCTACTTTACTGATTTTGTGGTGCAATAAGCCCCGATGATTGGTATTGATCTTATTAAAATCGATAGGATGAAACGCTTTCTTGATCGTTTTGGTACTCAAGGTTTAAAAAAATTCCTCACATCAGAAGAGATTGAACTCATCAAAAATCATCGTAATGCAGCAGGATTTTGGGCGGCGAAAGAAGCGTGTTCAAAGGCTCTTGGGTGTGGGATTGGTAAGGAGTGCGGTTTTCACGATATACATCTCTCCAAATCGCCCAAAGGAGCCCCCATTATCACCCTTAGCCAACACGTAAAGCTAGCCTTTAACATCGCAAATATATCTGTTTCAATTACTCACGACGGTGAATATGCAATTGCGGTTGTCGCTTTCCAGCAAGATCTACCCCTTTAAATCTTCACTTTCATCGTTCATCATCTACCCCTTGATACTGCTGGAAAATTTCACGTACTCGATCAATATTTTGGATAAACAAATCGGCTATAGTGGGGTCGAAATGTTCCCCTTTTTCTCTTTCGATGAGCTCAATCGCCTCTTCAAAACTCCATGCTTTTTTATAGGGGCGAATGGAAGTTAGAGCGTCAAACACATCGGCAATAGCGACAATACGACCATACAAAGGGATATCTTCCCCTTTGAGAGCATTGGGATATCCTCTCCCGTTATACTTTTCATGATGAGTATACGCCGTCACGGCACCTGCGTATAAATAGGGGTTGGTACTGTTTTTGAGAATATTATGACCAATCGTACTGTGGAGCTTCATCCGATCAAACTCCTCCTCAGTAAGCTTCTCTGGTTTGAGGAGGATAGTATCTTCAATCCCTACTTTTCCAATATCATGCAAAGGGGCGGCATAAAAAACAACCTCCTGCTCATACTCGCTCAAACCGTACGCTGCGGCAAGCATTTTCGCATAATGGGAAACCCGTGCGATGTGACTGCCTGTTTCAGGATCTTTGTACTCCGCTGTTTTGGACAATACTTCCAACGCTTCAAATTGACTCTTTTTTAGCTCTTCGGTTGCTTTTTCGACCTCACGGGCAAGATAGTGGGCAAACTCTTTTTGTGTTTTGAGAGCATTTTGAACCTGTACCATATTACCAAGACGAAGCTGAAACTCTAAGGGGAGAATGGGCTTGGTCAAAAAATCATTGACTCCCAGCTTGAGGGCATCGATTTTAAGTCTATTATCCCCTACTGCAGTAATCATTATGCTCATACTATCGGGATGGATCTTTTTGAGTCCTTTGAGAAGATTAAGCCCATCCATTTTGGGCATATTAAAATCGGTAATGACCATATCAATGCTATGCGTTTTCGCCCATTCTAATGCTAGGAGTGGTTCATTAAAAGTGACAGGTTCATGCCCCATCGTTTTCGCAAGCTCTTCGAGGAGGATTAGATTGATCGGCTCATCATCTACGATCATTAAATTCAATTTATTGTCCATGTTCCGCCATCGATGAATAAAAAAGAGACCTAACTATATTCTTCATCTTTTTTACTTCTATTATAATAATGTACCCATTAATATCAGCTGATTAAAAAGAGTAATTTGTCATAATAACGATACCAATATTAAGGATATCCATGAGCATCAACGAAATTCTCATCACCCGTAGCAACAATCAATGTGAACTTTGTCACTCAACGGACAATTTGGACGTTTTCGACGTTCTGCCAAGCAATGGCACAGCAGAGCAAGCCCTCTATTTGTGTGAAACGTGTCGTACCCAAATCGCCAATCCTCAAACTCTCGATGCAACTCATTGGCATTGTCTTAACGACGCTATGTGGAGTGAAGTCCCTGCTGTTCAAGTGATCTCCTATCGTCTTCTTAGTGCCCTTGGAGAGTCTGATTTAGTCGATATGATGTATCTTGAAGAAGAGGTGAAAACATGGGCTGATGCAGAAATGTTAAAAGCTGTATCTAATGCAAATGAAGAAGCCATTGTTCACCGTGATAGCAATGGAACAATCCTAAACCAAGGAGATACCGTTACCCTTATCAAAGATTTGGAAGTCAAAGGGGCAGGATTTACCGCTAAACGTGGAACCATTGTCAAAAATATTCACCTCACCGATGATCCCAAATTTATTGAGGGAAAAATCAACGGAACCCAAATCGTTTTGGTAGCCGAGTATATGAAGAAAAGTAACTAAAATACCATGGAAGAGCTTATTAGTATCCCCAAATACGCAGCAAAAAATCGGCTTAGTATCCATACTGTCATTAAAAAAACGATGAATGGTGAGCTTCCGACCGTCGTGAAACACGAGGGGGGAAAAGAGGTAACCTATATCCTCCTCTCCACCGAAGTGTTACCCGAAGAAGAGATTATCGATTATAAAAAAGAGTACGAAGCTCTTCAGAAAGAGTTTCTAATTTTAAAGACAAAATATGAGAAACTTCTCTCAGTATCCTTATAAAATTTTCATCCACCACCTACAAAATCCAATAGTTCCACCGTATCGTTATCATTCAAGATAGCGGTATTCCAACTCTCTTGCTTGACAATTTGCATATTAAGAGCTGCTGCCATAACCCGTTCTTCCAGCCCTAACTCATGAATTATATCATGAAGCGTTGACCCCTCATTTAGCTCTCGCACTTCACCGTTTACTTTTATTTTCATTTTTTTTCCTGTACAAACCGTATCATCTTAAACCGCTCCCCCATAAGTGAAGGGGTAATTAAAATCTTCACTTTTTCAAGCTCTTGGAGATAAATCTCTTCACTCACCTTTTCTTTAAGCAATGAGAGAAGATCCAAAATCCCCATTTCCACCAATGCCACGAGTTGGGTTGCAAATTGTACGCACGTCACCCCCTCTGCTTCAAACGCATCTTGTACGTGAGAGAAATTGACATCGTACGTAATATCCGTCGACTTGTAGACTTTTTCTAACTCTAATCCCTCATCAAACAAGGGGACAACATTATGCTCTTGATAAATACGGATTGAAAAATCACTCCGTGCGGCTAATTCGCCATAATCAAAACTCATAAACTCAAACTTGGGGACACTTTGAGCCATTGCCTTGGCAAATGATTCATATCCGACTGAAATTTCCCCTCGATCTTTTTTATAGTGTTGGGCATGGGCAATGGCTTGAGGAGAATCCACGTCAAATACGACTTTCCCCTCCTCTACACCCCCTATTTTCCCCTTATAAAAAAGTTCACAGGGGAATGCGTCAAAAATCTCATTGGCAATAAAAAAGGCACTGTGTGCGTTTATCTCACTTATATCATGATAATGTTCTAATTGTATTGCATCGCCAAACGATTCGGTAAAATAGCTTTTTTGCTGATCTTGAAGCTTATCAAAACGCTCAACTATCCCAAAACGCAATGTTTGAAGTAATTGGGGTCGAAGTGTATAGATAAATTCAATAATATCGGCAAGGAGATACCCATGATGGGCACCAATCTCACAAACGAGGGTGTCAGGAGCCAAAAACCCCTCATCAAACCGCTTGATAATATGGTTAGCAATCGTCCCTCCGAAGAATTTCGAGGTACTTACCGCCGTATAAAAATCCCCTTTTTTCCCGATGGGACGATAGGATCCATAGTATCCATCCTCTCCATAAAGCCACTCGTTCATATAGTGACTAAATAGCACTAAAGGTTCCCCATTGCTTTTTCAAGTCGATCAAACCCCTCATCAATATCACTTTTGGTGATCGTAAGAGGGGGGAGAAAACGGAGTGTATTACGCCCTGCTTTGAGGACAATGACCCCTTCATCTCGTGCTGCATTGATAATTTTTCCAAGTGTTTCTGCATTATTAACACGAAGCCCACGCATTAGCCCAAGTCCAACATGATCCAAAAAGATGGCAGGGTGTTTTTGAGCAAACGTTTCTACCGCTTTTTCAAAATAGAGGAGCATCTCATCAAGCTCTCCGCTCATTTTGATTGCTTCAAGAATATCCAATACTTCATTAGCAGCAGCACACGAGAGGTAATTTCCCCCAAATGTCGAGCCGTGATCCCCTGGGGAAAAAATATCAAGACGATTGGTCATAACAACTCCGATGGGAACCCCTCCCCCGAGCCCTTTGGCTAGGGTTATAACATCAGGTTCAATATCATAGAGATTGGATGCCAAAAACTCACCCGTTCGATAAATTCCTGTTTGAACTTCATCGACCATTAGCAAAATATTACGAGATTTGAGCATCGTTGCCAATGCTTGAACTTTTGTGCGATCCAGTGGTTGGACTCCCCCCTCACCTTGTACCAATTCGATCATCACGGCAACGGTATGCTCATCGATGAGTGATTCAATTTCATCGATGCTTTTGGCATACACAAACCCATCGGGAAAAGGGCCAAAATAGTTGTGCATCGACTCTTGCCCTGTCGCTTTGAGTGCAGTAATGGTACGTCCGTGAAACGAGTTTTCCAACGTAATGATTTTATACCGCTTAGGTTCTCCATCTACTTCCCCAAATTTACGGGCAATTTTAATCGCCCCCTCATTTGCTTCAGCACCACTGTTACCAAAAAAACATTTCATCGCATATCCACTAAGTTCCACGATTTTTTTGGCACACTCCCCTTGGGGTTGGATATAATACAAATTTGAAACATGGGTAAGCTTAGAAACTTGATCGCAAATAGCTTTACTAAGACGTTCATTCCCATGTCCCACGCTGCATACGGCAATTCCCGCAGCAAAATCAATATACTCTTTCCCCTCACTATCGATTAAAAGAGCATTTCTCCCCTCCACAAAAGAGATCGGTTGACGACTGTAGGTTGGAAGTACGTAATTTTCAAAATTTGTGGTCATATTTTTCTACCTTTAAGTTGATTTATTAATTCTGTAATTGCAATACTATCTTCATTCTCATTAGGATGTGGTCACAAAGCTCAAATCCACCTCCTCCATAAATTCAAATGAACCTCTAAAAGGGAGCTCTAACCCTTCAACCGTTTTACCCAAAAAGTGTACACCAGATCCCTCTTTACCAAATAATCCCAAAATCATCCCAAACGCATCAATTGCTTCTAACGTTTCATCCCCATTTTGAGGAGAAAGAACCCCTGAGCCCACCAAAATCATTATCTTTTTCTCACGAATGAGCTCTAAAAGTGCTCCGATTTGACCAAGCGAAACATTAATCGATTCCAGCGTTGATTTAATCCGAAGAGTTTGGGTTAGTTCATAAAACTCTTCATAATTATTGGCATATTTTTGCAAAAACTCTTTATCGTGCGACCCCTCGATAATCGTAAATCGAGTGAGAAGAAGTGCTAGATGAAGATCACAGTGGGGCTTAATCTGAATATGTAAATCTGCTCTCTCTGATAATGAAGTTCCCATAGGATCAATGATAATAATTTTTTTCTCATTCAATACACTTAGCCAATGAGAGTGAGTAGACTCAAGATCTTTGCCCCACACTAAGACAACCTCTGTCTCTTTCATCTCATCAAATGAGAGAAGAGGATAACAATTACGCCTATTTATCAACTCATTCTCATCTTGACAAGTAGCTGTCTGACTCATAATAGACCCCTCTTGTAAACATTTCATATATAATTTATCATATTTTACCCACCGATGGCTTTAGTTTTTAGTAAAAAAAAGCCCTGATTTGGATATGATTGATATATTAAAATAATAAAGGTTTTGAATGTCTATTTTAGCCCACGTAGATGCAGCCACCAATCTAGCAAAAAATAATGAAGTGCAGCTTCTGATCTTCAAAATTGATAGTGCTGCAACCTCCCCTTATTATGCTATCAATGTTTTTAAAACACGCGAAGTTGTTGAGGCCAAGCATCATCATCTAACTATGCTCCCCTCGGTTCATCAATTGCTGGAGGGGACGATTGTCTTACGGGGTCTTCAAATTCCGATCCTTAATCTCCCGAGATGGCTTGGTTCAGAGCTTGATAATGAGCATAAGAAGAACTCCAATCTCCTGATTTGTGATTTCAATGGAATTACCATCGGGCTTCGTATTATGTTTGCGTACCGTGTTATAAAGAAAAACTGGAATGAAATGCACGCCCCTGATAGTTATCGATTGGGAGAAGAAGGATTGGTCATTAATGACACACGTTTGGATGATGGAAGCTTATGCCTTGTCCTTGATTATGAAAAACTTCTTGCCGATGTTATTCCACAAGCGATGGTCAATATTCACGAATCGGGAAATGCCCTTGCAAATCTTGTTATCCCTGATAAACTCAAACACGGTACCGTCTTAATTGCGGAAGATTCCAGAACGGCTCAACACCATTTGCGTCAAATCTTCACTCAAGCTAAGCTTGCTTATCAGATCTTTAACAATGGAAAGGATTTGATCGATTATATTAACTCCCATCCCAACCCTTCGAGTATTCCCGCTATTATTACCGATATTGAGATGCCTGAAATGTCTGGCTTTACTGTGGTTCGTCTTCTCAAAGCCAATGCTTCAACGAAATCGATCCCTATTATTGTCAACAGCTCTATGACAGGGGAAAACAACAAACGAGAAGCAGCGGGATTGGGTGCGGATGGATTTATTGATAAAACAAAAAGTGAAAATATTATTCCGCTAATTATAGAAAAGATGGAAAGTGCACTCCAATTACAATTGGCATAATAAAAAAAAGCATTCTGCCTCACTGAGGCAGAGGAGTGAGAGAATAATAACTTATTCTACAACTGCAAGTAATTGACCTGCTTCGATTTTATCATTCACATTAACCATAACCGATGTAAGGGTACCTGCGTGAGGTGCTAGAACATCAATCTCCATTTTCATCGCTTCGAGGATCATGATTTTATCCCCTTGATTCACATACGAACCAACCGGTGCGATAAGTTTGAAAACAGACCCTGGAAGTTCTGAACGAATAGCATTCTCATTTGCTACTGCTACAGGTGCTGCTACTGGAGCCGCTACTGCTACGGGTGCTACTACTTGAGCCACTGGTGTTGCTGATACCGATTGAACATTTGCATTTCCATCTACGATTTGTACGTTATATTGTTGTCCGTCTACGATTACCGTGTAAGTTCCATTTGCCATTGTAAAGTTCTCCTGTTTTAGTGTTGATTGAATTGTTTTTGTTATCTCTTGCTCTTTCGGGCTATTCTTACGTACGTTTACCGTTGCTTCCCCTTTGAGAAAAGCAATCCCTTTGACATCACATGAGGCAGCAATAAAAATATTTTCATCGCT
>JAABPY010000119.1 GCA_011391735.1 Sulfuricurvum sp.
TGTCCCTTTGATCTTAACAACTGTAAGATTTTTGAACGCCTCATCTACCGCTTTACGGATAGCATCAGGAACCTCTTTGGCTTTACCGACACCGTAACCTACAGTCCCTTTTTTGTTACCAACAACCACAAGTGCAGTAAAACGAAAACGACGTCCACCTTTTACAACTTTGGTTACACGACCGATATTTACGATCGCTTCTGAAAATTCTTCTCTATTAATAGGATTCATTCATCAGCCCTTAAAACTTAATTTCATTAGCGCGAAGTGCTTCGGCGAATGCTTTTATGACACCGTGGTACAAAAATCCGTTACGATCAAACGTAACTTCATTGATCCCAGCATCTTTTAGGGTTTGTGCGAATACAGCGCCTGCTTTAGCAGCATCTTCCATATTAGCTTTAAGGCCCAAAGTTTTTGAGTGTACGGCTGCAAGAGTAGTCCCTTGCTCATCGTTAATCGCTTGTGCGCTGATAAAGCGATTTGAGCGAAATACTGAGATACGTGGCAATGTCGCGCATCCTGAAATTTTAGAGCGAATACGGCGTTTACGTTGTAAACGTTTTGCCGCTTTAATTTTAAGTGTTTTACCTGTCATATCATCGCTCCTTATTTCTTAGATGTCTTACCGGCTTTACGTCGGATAATTTCATCAGAGTATTTAACACCCTTACCTTTATATGGTTCAGGTGGGCGGAATGAACGAATAACCGCTGCAATTTGTCCAATTTGTTGCTTATCACTACCTTTGATACTGATAACGTTTTTCTCTACGGTAATCGTAACGCCAGCTGGAATATCAAAAAGAACATCATGACTGAAGCCCAATTGCAATTTCAAAATAGCGCCTTCAACAGCAGCACGGTAACCAACACCATTGATTTCGAGTTTTTTCTCAAAACCAGTTGTCATACCGATAATAATATTTTGTGCCAATGCACGGTATGTACCCCAAAAAGCACGATCCGCACGTTGATCCGAATTGGTAGCAAAGCTCAAAGTGTTATCTTCAAGTGTTACGCCACAATTTCCACGAGTATCAAGAGTATGAGTCGTTGCACCTTTTACAAAAGTGATTACACCATTATCAAGAGTTGCAGTTACATCAGCTGGGATAGAAACAGGAAGTTTTCCAATACGTGACATCTTATCCCCTTACCAAATTGTACAAAGAACTTCTCCACCAACGCCAAGCTCGAATGCTTTATCGTTAGGAAGAACCCCTTTTGAACTGCTGACAATAATCGTACCATAACCGTTTTTGAAACGTTTAAGATCGCCTGCACCTTTGTAAACACGTCGTCCTGATTTAGAAATACGTTTTACTTCATTAATTACTGTACGACCATTAACGTCATACTTCAATACTACATTAATAGTTTTCTTAACGCCATTTTCAATAACGTTAAAACTTTCAATGTACCCTTTGTCAGCAAGAATTGCGACTACCGCTTCGACTGTTTTAGAGTGCATAAGTGTAGTTGAATCCAAACGACGCATTGCAGCATTACGGATACGAGTCAACGAATCCGCGATCAAATCATTAATCATTTATTTTCCTTATCTAATTGCTAGGAGTTTCACCTTGATAATTGAGCATACCACCGAGGTAAACTCAGCGTTAGCATAGGTGGATGAGCTTTTGCTCATCCGCCGTCAAATTACCATGAAGACTTTCTAACACCTGGGAGTAACCCTTCGTTTGCCATCTTACGGAAGCAAACGCGACAAATTCCGAAATCGCTGATAACAGAGTGTGGACGACCACAAATCTGACAACGAGTGTATGCGCGAACGGCAAATTTTGGTGTGCGTTGTTGCTTAGCGATCATTGACTTTTTAGCCATTATTCTCTCCCTTTTGCAAACGGCATACCCATCATCTCAAGAAGCTTGAAGGCATCTCGGTCAGCAGTAGCGCTTGTTACTACGGTGATATTCATCCCGTGGATTTGCATAATTGAATCATAATCAACTTCAGGGAAAATCAACTGTTCAGTCAAACCGAAGTTGTAATTTCCGCGACCGTCAAAACCGTTACGTGGAATACCACGGAAATCTTTTTGACGAGGAAGAGATACGCTAATTAATTTATCCAAGAAATCATACATTTGAGTACCACGTAGCGTAACTTTTACACCAACTGGCATCCCTTCACGTACTTTAAATCCAGCAACTGATTTACGTGCAACAACAACCGATGCACGTTGACCTGCGATATTGCTAATTGTATCTTGAATACTTTGGATCAATTTGTTGTCTTTCATAGCAAAGCCACAACCAACAGAGATGATCACTTTTTCAAGTTTTGGAGTTTGCATAGTATTTGCAATACCAAGAGCTGATTGAAGCTCAGGCTTAAGAGCCAAATATTTATCTTTTAGTCGTGCCATGATTACGCCTCAACTTTACGGACATTGGATGCATCAACAGGCATCTCTTTATTCAAGAATCCGCCTTGTGGATTTTGCTCGCTAGGTTTGATCGCTTTTTTCGCAACACGAACACCCTTAACGATTACTTTGTTTTTCTTAGGCATAACTTGAAGCAATTCTGCTTTAGTACCTTTATCGTCACCAGCGATCACTTCAACAATGTCGCCTTTTTTGAAATTAAATTTTGCCATCATACAACCTCTGGAGCAAGGGATACGATTTTCATGAAACCTGCATAACGAACTTCACGTCCGATAGGTCCGAAAATACGTGTTCCAACAGGCTCACGTTTTTTATCAAGAATAACGGCTGCATTTTCATCGAAACGAATCAACGAACCGTTTTCACGGTGAATCTCTTTTTTCGTACGAACAACGACCGCTGTTACCACTTGACCTTTTTTTACTTTACCGGTTGGAGTCGCTTTTTTAACTGAAGCGATGATAACATCACCTACAGTTGCATAACGACGTTTTGAACCGCCAAGAACTTTGATACACATGATCTCTTTTGCTCCTGTGTTATCCGCTACGGCTAAACGAGTAAAACTTTGAATCATGCTGCCACTCCTGCTTTTACAAGAGTTTTAAGACGAAATGATTTGCTCTTACTCAACGGTCGGCACTCGATCGCAATGATTTCATCACCAATGTTGAGTTGATTGTTTTCATCATGTACCATATATTTTTTAAAACGTTTTACCGTTTTGTGGTAACGTGGGTGCATAACGCGACGCTCAACAACGATAGTTGCTGTTTTGTCTGCGCCATTGGTTACGACGATACCTTGAATCTCACGTTTGTGTGTCATTGATAAACCCTTACTTCACTGCGCTAAGCGCGGTGTTGATACGTGCAATATCTTTTTTCGCCGTGCGAAGTTCGCTCGTATTTGTCAATTGCATCATTTTTTGCTTGATTTTCAAAGTGAAAAGCTCAATCTTTTTCTCTTTGAGCACACCTTGAAGTTCAGCAGCGGTTTTACCGTTTAAATCAGTATAGTTCATTGCTCATCTCCACAGTCACAATTTTAGTTTTGAATGGGAGTTTTTGCATCGCAAGCGCTAACGCTTCACGAGCAAGAGTCTCTTCAACACCACCCATTTCAAAAATGATACGGCCTGGCTTAATGTTCATAACCCATTGATCCACAGCACCTTTACCTTTACCCATACGCACTTCAAGTGGTTTGGCAGTCAAAGGTTTAGCTGGGAAAACACGAATCCAGATTTTACCCGTACGTTTGATGTGACGAGTAGCTGAGATACGAGCCGCTTCGATTTGGCGAGAGTTAATACGTCCCGCTTCCGTTGCTTTGAATCCGATTGAACCGAATTCAAGTTTATTTCCAGAAGTAGCGTAACCACGGTTACGCCCTTTCATTTGCTTACGATATTTCGTACGTTTAGGCATCAACATAATTAGTCAACCTTTCGACGAGGACGGCGTGCTTTATCGTCACGTCCCTCTTCTTTAGTTTCTTTGGCTTCTGGTTGAATCCCTTTAGTGAGAACCTCACCTTTGAAGATCCAAACTTTGATACCGATTACACCGTAAGTGGTGTGTGCTTCTGCAAAACCGTAATCGATTTTCGCACGAAGTGTATGAAGAGGAACGCGTCCCTCAAGATACCATTCTGTACGAGCGATTTCAGCTCCACCCAAACGTCCTGCAACAGAGACTTTAATCCCTTTTGCACCCGCACGTTGAGCATTTTGCATAACTTTTTTCATTGCACGACGGAAAGCTACCCGTTTTTCAAGTTGAGTCGCAACGTTTTCCGCAACGAGTTGTGCCGAAGCTTGTGCTTTTTTCTCTTCTTTGATGTTAAGGGCAACGGGTTTGCCGATTAATTTATTAAGAGATTCTTTGATCTTCTCAATATCAGAACCTTTTTTACCGATAATGATTCCTGGACGAGCTGCGATGATCGTTACACGAAGACGCTTAGCTGTACGTTCAATAACGATGTTGCTCACACCCGCATAGTAGAGTTCTTTTTTCAAAAATGTACGGATTTTATGATCTTCACCAAGAGAGACCGCAGCTGTTTTAAAGTTAGGAAACCAACGAGATTCCCAGTTGCGGTTGATACCAAGACGAAGTCCAATAGGATTAACTTTATGACCCATAATTATTTACCCTCTACTTCTACCAAAATGTGCGCAGTCGGCTTACGGATGCCTGACGCTGTACCACGTGCTCGCTGCGTAAAACGCTTGAGTACTGGACCATTGTCAACACGGCATGATTTAATAACACAATCTTCCGCTTCGCTACCGCTGTTAGCAACTGCTGATGCAACTACTTTAGCGATGATTTTTGCTGCTTTATTTGGAGTAAACTCCAACGCTGCCAATGCTTGCTCTGCATTCATACCTTGAACTTCGCGAGCGATCAAACGAGATTTAGTCGGAGATACGCGAACGAATTTTAATAATGCTCTTGCCATATCTCTTCCTTATTTCCCAATTTTCTTTTGTACAGAACCTTTATGGCCCTTAAACGTACGTGTTGGTGCGAATTCACCAAGCTTGTAACCAACATGATTTTCTGTTACGAAAACGGGTACAAACTGACGGCCATTATGGACAGTGAACGTCAAGCCGATCATATCTGGCAAGATCACGCTACGGCGTGACCAAGTTTTGATAGGCTTGTTGCTTTTCGTCTCTTTGGCAGCAATCACTTTTTTAATAAGGTGTCCATCAACGAATGGTCCTTTTTTTACTGATCTAGCCATACTCTACCTCTTCGGATTTGATTTACGGCGAGTAATAATAAGTCTATCACTTGCTTTCTTCTTACGTGTTTTAGCACCTTTAGTCGGTTTACCCCATGGAGTAACCGGGTGACGTCCTGAATTGGTTTTACCTTCACCACCACCATGCGGGTGATCAATAGGATTCATTGCCGAACCACGAGTTTGCGGACGGATACCCATATGACGTGAACGTCCTGCTTTACCGATAACGATATTGATATACTCTTCGTTACCAACAGTACCGATAGTTGCCATACATTCACCCAAAACATAACGCATTTCGCTTGATGGAAGACGTAGTGATACGTATTTTCCCTCACGACCCATGATTTGAGCGGATGTTCCTGCTGAACGAACGATTTGTCCGCCTTTACCAGGTTTTAACTCAATGTTATGAATAGTAGTTCCCACAGGGATATTCATCAATTTCATAGCGTTACCGACTTTGATATCCAAACCGCTCTCAGCAGAAGTGATTACATCACCTACGTTTAACCCTTTTGGTTGAAGAACATAACGTTTATCACCATCAGTATAGTTAATAAGAGCGATACGACAGTTACGGTATGGATCGTATTCGATCGCAGCTACTGTACCTGGAACACCAAGTTTATTACGTTTAAAATCGATAATACGGTAAAGCTTTTTAGCTCCCGCTTCTTTATGACGTGACGTGATACGTCCGTTACTGTTACGTCCTGCATGCGCTGGAAGTTTTGTCAACAATGATCGTACAGACGCTTTTGCTGTAATGTCAGAGTTGTCAACATTCGTCATAAAACGTCGGCTAGGAGTAGTTGGTTTATAGGTTTTGATTGCCATAATTACACCGCCAAACTATCGATTTGAGCGCCTTCTGGAAGCTTAACATAAAACTTTTTAAAGTCATTTTGCTTACCAGTAAGACCACGGAAACGTTTTACTTTTCCGTCTTGATTTAGAGAGTTAACGCGTGATGGAACGATTCCAAAATACTCTCTAAACACCTCTTTAAGAGCGTTCTTAGTCATACGTGTTGACGTTTGAACTACGATGACGCCCTCTTCTTGAAGACCTAAAGTCTTCTCTGTATACAGGATCGATTTGATATCAGTAATATCTGCCATCTTAGCTCTCTTTCGTCAGATTTTCCCATACCGCTTTTTCGATAACCACCGAACGGTATGTCGCAGCCAAAAAGGCGTTGAGTTCATTCTCTTCTATAACATATGTAGAAGCAATGTTGCGGAATGCAAGATAGGTATTCTCATCGAGAATTTGTTTTACTAATAACGCATCACGTACATTCAATGTATTGAACAACGCTAAAGCGTCTTTTGTTTTACCTGTTGGAACGTCAATCGAATCAACGATGAACAATTTACCCGCAGTTGCCAAAGCATCCAACGCACATTTAAGCGCCAATTTCTTTTGCTTTTTGTTGATTTTTTGATCGTAGTTACGGCCAGTGTTTGGTCCGTGAGCTACCGCACCACCAACAAAGATTGGTGAACGACGTGAACCAGCACGTGCGCCCCCTTTACCTTTTTGAGCCCATGGTTTTTTACCACCACCGCGCATCTCAGAACGAGTCTTAGCTGACGCAGTGTTTGAACGGATGCTTGCTTGATACGATTTAACGTACAACCAAAGGTTGTGTGGATTAATCCCGCTAAAACTTTCAGGCAATGCCAATTCAGAGGCTTTTTCGAATTTTTCATTCAGTACAATCGCGCTCATTATTTAACTACCTTTACTCGACCTAGAGCACCGTTTGCACCTGGGACAGCGCCCACGACAACCAATACACCGTTTTGTGCGTCAAATGACATCACTTCGTTTTTAACAGTAACAAGTTCGTTACCGTATTGACCAGACATTTTACGCCCTTTTTGGACTTTACCTGGCCATTCGCGGTTACCGATAGATCCACCAGTACGGTGAAAACGGTGACCGTGTGCGCCTGGTCCACCAGCAAAATTCCAACGTTTCATAACGCCGGTAAAACCGCGACCTTTGGTGTTGAATGCACTTTTAACTTTGGTTGCTTCTGCTAAAGGGGTCATATCTTGATCACCCGCTTCAGTATTAGCCACTTCCAATGTTGCAAATTTGTTGAATTCAGCAGAAAGGTTATATTTCTTTTGCTGACCCTCAATTGGCTTATTGCGTGCTTTTCCTTGGCTGTATGCTACAAGAGCTGTGCCATCTACTACTGAGCAAACTTTCACTTCTTTTACTTTTAAAAGAGTTACCGCTTGGCTGTTCGCACCGATTGTTCGGCTCATACCGATTTTTTCTACTATATATTCCATACCCACTCCTTACTTGTCCATAGAGCGAACTTCTACGTCCACTTCCGGAGCCAAGTCAAGCTTCATTAATGAATCAACAGTGTCAGGCGTAGCTGATACGATGTCGATCAAACGTGCGTGCATACGAATCTCAAATTGTTCACGTGAACTTTTGTTAACGTGAGGTGATTTAAGAACCGTATATTTACGAATCTTGGTTGGCAAAGGGATTGGGCCACGGATTTCCGCACCTGTACGCTTTACGGCTTCAACGATAGAGGCTACTGAACGATCAAGTACACGATGATCGTACGCTCTAAGTTTCAAACGAATCTTTTCCATAATGTTTTCCTCTATAAAGAACTCGTCAGTCAATGCTGACTATAATAAGGCAAGGCAAATTATAGCGATATAATAGCCTCAGGTCAATGATTTTGGGGGCAAAGGTAGGATTTTTTAATTAATTCATTTCCTTTTTAAAAGGAAAGTTTATTAATTCATTTGGCTCTATTTATCTCACATAAAGTAAAAAAGTTCTCCTCAGCAATAGCCTTAGAAAAATAATACCCTTGGTAGTAAGGGCACCCTTTCTCGAAGAGATACTCCATTTGGTACGCCTCTTCGACACCCTCAGCAATGATATGGAGGTTTAATGTCTCCCCCATCGCAATAATCGTGTTGAGCAGGAGATGGCTATTATCCCCGCCTTCCGTAATATCATCAACAAAACTTTTATCAATTTTCAATGAATCAATTGGAAACTGCCGCAAATACGAGAGGGAAGAATATCCCGTACCAAAATCATCCATGCAGATATGAATTCCTAAGCTTTTAATTTTTTTCAAGGTTTCAAGAGTCACTTCCAAGTATTCCATCATGACACTCTCCGTAATCTCTATCGCAAAAAGCCCCACTGGAATATCGTTCTTAATAAGAGCATTTTCTATCTCCGAATATAAATTAAGATTTTGAAATTGACGTGTCGACACATTGCACGATACATGAATCTCATTGTACCCTTTTTGACACAAACGGCCAATCATCCGAGCCGTTTCATCAATTATCCATGACCCTAATTTTAAAATAAATCCAGTGTTTTCAGCAATCGTGATAAATTTATCGGGGAAAATCATCCCTCGAGAAGGATGGTTCCACCGAATCAACGCCTCGGCACCGATTATTTTACCCGTTGAAATCTCAATCTTTGGCTGATAAAAAAGGACAAATTCATTATCTTTCAACGCACGGTGCAAATCATTAGCGATCGCAACCTCTTCATGTATTTGATGATTCAAAGTACTGGTGAAAAAATTGAACTGATCGCGCCCCCCTGATTTCGCTTTATACATCGCTAGATCCGCGAACTTCATCAACTCATTAATCTCTGTTGAATCATCTGGATAGATGGCTACCCCAATACTGGCGGAGAGTCTTAATAGATGATCTTGAATCATCCACTCGCGGCGAAACGAATCGAGTATTTTGATAATAACCTGTTCTAACCTATGGATATCTTCAACATCATTTAAAATGATGATAAACTCATCTCCTCCGATTCGAGCAATAAGATCATTTTCCCGCACTAACGATTGCAATCTTTTGGCGACACTTTTGAGCAATGTATCTCCGATATTGTGTCCAAGAGTGTCATTAATATTTTTAAAATGGTCTAAATCCAAAAATAAAATGGCAAATTTACGCTGATAACGATTCGCATTCGCCACGATAATATCCAGTTTAGAGTGAAGATTGTAACGGTTTGGAAGACCAGTTAAAGAGTCATGAAGCGATGTGAAACTAAGTTCTTGATTTAATCCTAAAATCTTATTTTCCGATTTATTGAGTTCAACACCGTATTCAATTTGCAGTTTAATGATATATCCTACGATAAATGCTTCTGCGATGACAAAGACTCCATGCAGCAAAACGATATCAAAACCGCATCCGTAATTGAAAATCATCACCGGCATATCAAATAAAGTCACTTCATAGAACTGAAGGGTGTTAAAAACAACATGGTGAAGAATCGTTGTCGCGGCCGCCACAAAAACAGGGACAATATCTTTATACAAGGAAAGAATTGCCATTGCAATAAAGATATGAAAGTGCATCTCAATGCGCCCTAAATGCTGTTGGATAAAAACAAGGGAAAAGAGCATCATCGCCACCGCTACCAGTGCACGCATCACCTGCGTCCCTTTGAAATAACGGTATGCACCCATCAAAGAAAAGGTAATTAACCCTCCGCTTAAAAATCCATACGTATAGGTGGAATACGTGATCGAGGTAATAAATGTTGCTATAAACCACTGGATACCAAGGAACACCAACATCACTTTATCCGCATAAATGAAATGGCTCTCAAAATTTGACCGGGCAAAATCAGGGACATTTGGAAATTTAAATAGAGTATTAATACCTAAACGCTTCACTCTTCTCCTTTTTGCAACGCACGTATATCTTCAATTATCATTTTTTGATTTAACGGATGAGTAGAGTAGATGTTTTTTAGAATCAAACTACCCTCTTTGCGACGTTGCACCAAATAAAGATAATCACTGTGATTCATTGTTGTTTTATCTCTCAAACTTCTTGAAAAAAAAACACTCAACTCTCTATCAATTGACATCAGCTCTTTTTGGGTTAAATAAACACCTTCAAATTCCCCATTAAAAGCTTTTGCAAATGCATCCGGCTGATCCTTTTGCACATTAGGCATTAAATTAATAAAACAGACACCTACCCTCTTTTTTAGAGGTTTAAAAGATGGCGAATCATAAAAATCACTCAAATGATGCAACAAAGGGGTACATACGTCGGTACATCCCACATATCCAAAAAAAATCAGCATCCACTCTTTATTCGCATCCTGAAGATACGGCATATCAATACGCTGTTCTACAATTATTCTACCACTCTTTTGATTTGAAAAAAGAAATGAAAAAGTGAGAGGGAGAACAATCGCTAAAAAAATAAAAAAAAGTGTAATTACAACAACTTTTCTATTCATTTGACTCTTTTAGAACACATTTTTCTTTTAGCATTGATAACTCAACTGAACGCTCTTCAAGACTCTCTTTTAACTGTTTCAACTGCTCCTTTTTTTGGAGAATGATCAAAAAAGTAATGAGCACAAAAAGGAAGAATATGACCAAAAGTATAAAAATAGTATTGAAAATAGTCTGCTGATAACGGATAAAAAAAGTTTTTTCACCGTTTATGATAACCGCATTTCGAGCAATGTATTCGGATAGTATCAACCTAGCGTCTCTTAACGCTTTATGGTCAAACATATAAATATTCGGACTTTTGGTAATGGATTGAAGCGTTTGTATAGACGCACCTTTCAAATGGCGACTCATGAGTTCTGCTGCACGTGACCCCTGTGTGGTTCCACTCGTCACATAACCGCCAATGACTCCTCCTACCAAATATGCATCTTCCATACTGCACAAAATAATATGAGGATTCCTCTTCAACCGCTGTATCGACTCTTTAAGCAAAAGATCGTTCCCTTTGCCATCTTTCCAACCACCAATAGTCGTCAATAATACAAACGATTTTGGCTTTACAGGGAGCTGTTTTAGAATCGTGTCAATTTTAGGAGAGGAGAGAAAATGAAATTTATACTTAGGATATTTAGAAATCTTTTTTTGTATATCCAATTCAATCGATTTATACGTAGTAGAAGCATCCCCGACAATCCATATATCATGGGTTTGCGGTGAAAACTGACGAATCAATTCAATGTTTGGTTCTATCTCTTTGGTTTCATACACACCGCTATAACGCATCGGATTTAACGATGCAGCCAAGGAGAGATTGTTCACACCAGAAAAAAAGAGGGGAGACGTGCCAAATAATGTATTGAGGGGATTCAAGAAAAAATTTAGAGCATTATCATCCGTTACGTAGATTGCATCGGGTGAATAATCCTCATATTTTTTTTCCAAATAGGAGCGAAAAAAGGCTTGGTACTCCTCTGAAAATTCAAGCCGCTTCGTATCAAGATACTCAACCGAAATTTCAATAGGTGAAGCGTATCTCTCTTGCATTGTCGCAACAAAACCATTGTGTTGTAATTTTGTCCATCCATACTCCTGTGAATAGGAGTGGAGAATTAATATTCGTTTCTTAGCCCCTGCTTCCGCCTGCATAACAAAAACAAGGAACATAAAAATAAAGAGGAACAGTTTCACCATACAAATAAACAACCTTTAAAATAATTCTTCATTATAACATATCCCCTTACACAACATCATCATCCTTAACGCTTACTGTAAATGTTTTAGGTTATTATTATGGGCATGAATACCTTATTAGATGAATATTATCGTAACGACATACACCAAAACAGTTTTATTGAGCGTAAAGCATCCCTGAATGAAAAGAGTGTATGGATTAGGGGCATTGCTCAGTCAGGAAAAACATCCCTAATCAAAAATTATTTACTCTCCTATAAAAAATCAACTTATTTGTACCTCGATTGCTGTGATATTCGACTCAGCACGACTGAACTCAATGAGACCCTTGAGC
This sequence comes from Sulfuricurvum sp., assembly GCA_011391735.1. Taxonomy (GTDB): domain Bacteria; phylum Campylobacterota; class Campylobacteria; order Campylobacterales; family Sulfurimonadaceae; genus Sulfuricurvum. Next base: position 12,007 of record JAABPY010000119.1, read on the forward strand.
TATTTTGCCACGAAAATAAAATTAAGATTCTCGCCCTTGATAATTATCGTGAAGAGATAAAGCTATTTGAGATGGAACAAATCATCCTCTCCTCTGAATACCCCAATCCTACCAAATTTGAGACCTTAACTCTCAATCTTCTCGATTATGAAGAGTTTCTTGCGTTTGAATCCAAATATTATGATTCCACGGCACTCAACCATTTTTTTCAACTTGGCGGTTTCCCCGCTATGCACAAAATACATAATGAAGAACGCTCACTCTATCTTCAAAAAACCCTCACTTATGCTCTACATGACATTGAGCACTCACTCCTTCTCCAAGCTACCAAAATGATGACTCAAAAAGTATCTGCGTTCAATCTCTATGAACGACTTAAAGAGGAGCGAAAAATCTCCAAAGATAAGCTTTACATTCATTTAGAACATCTGCTAGAAAAACGCTATCTCTATGGATGTGAAAAATTCAACCATCCCAATGCGATTAAAAAACTCTATTTATGTGATATTGCCCTTAAGCATGCCCTAACGCTTCAAAAACATTTTGGAAAGGTGTTTGAGAATCTCATCTTTTTGGAATTGGTTAAACATACTATAGAGTGTTATTATGATGAGGGGATCGATTTTTATTTGCCAGAAAGGAATCAGATTGTCTTGGCATCCGCATTTGCCAATGAACATGCCCTTTTTAAAAAAGTAGAAGCATTAGAAGGTTTTATTATTATGTATCAAGTTAAAGAGATCATTGTAGTGACAATGAATCTCGAAAGCACCCTAGCTCATCCGATTGCTCGAATAGAGTTAGTCCCTTTTTCCCAATGGGCATTGGGAGAGGGGTGATTAGAAGGTATATCCTAGACCGACGAAGGGACCTTTGAACGTTGCATCTGCTTTTATATCAAAATGATCCGAAACTTTCATTGCTTCGTAACGGTACCCTGCATTAACTTGCAAGCCTGCCGCAATTTTCAATCCTGCTTTAATGCGAGCATCGGTCAATGAATCTCCATTGAATCCTATGTACTTGACACTCCCCTCAACATTAAACCCTGTACCTGGTACCATAATAGCAGCACCGACATACCCCATCGGGATGACGACATTGAATGTTTGTTCGGTAGAACCTTTTGTTTTTCCGTTGATGGTTTTTGCCGTAACTCCGATGTCAATATCAACAACATTATCGAGAATTTCATAGTAGGGAGTAACATCGAGCTGTTTCAAAGAGACATCATTGCCCATGCCACTAAAGGTCATATCTGACGTGTAATCCAAACGGAGATTGGGGACAAGGGGGATCGGGTGTTCTAAGTAGGCACCGATTTGATACGCACTTTCTGTTGCACCGTCAAAAGCGGTGGTCGACCCTTTATACGTAAAGTTCCCCGATGCAGCAGGTGCCAAATAATCGGCTTCCACTCCGAATCCAAGGATCATTGCTGCCGATGCGTTGGCTGCCATTAGACCAAACGCCAATAAAGCTGATTTTTTCATGAAGACTCCTTTTTTGTGTATCATACCGAATTTCACGCTAAAATACCCCATACTAAAGGGGGTGCTATGCGATTTTGCGGTATTGATGAGGCAGGAAGGGGACCATTGGCGGGATCTCTTACGATAGCGGGGGTGATTTTACATACATCCATAGCAGGACTCAATGACTCTAAAAAGCTAAGTGAAAAAAAACGGGAAGCTCTTTTTGAGACCATTATCCACAATTCAACCTATCATATTGCCCGTTTTGATGCACAACAAATTGATGAGTTGGGGCTCTCAGCATGTTTGGCGACAGGATTGCGAGAGATTATGGAGGTGATTGGTGAAGCTCACTATCTCTATGATGGCAATTCAACCTTTGGGGTGAATGGGCTTACGACATTGGTAAAAGCGGATGCGACTGTTGCTGAAGTAAGTGCTGCCTCTATCCTTGCCAAAGTAACACGTGATCGTGAGATGGTTAAGTTGGCATCCCTTTATCCCGAATACGGGTTTGAGGGGCATAAGGGGTACGGGACAGCGGCTCATGTCAAAGCAATTAAGAAATATGGATACTGTGAACTTCATCGTAAAAGTTTTAAATTAAAATCATTGCAAGCGGCTCTCTTTTAAAGAGGATGGCTATAATTTCTAAAAAAAGGATATTTTTATGATTTCACTCACCCATCTTGAAGCGGCATTGGCAGCCGTTGATGTTGAAATTAAAGCGTTATTGTATAACCAATCACTCTCCTTAAATGAAAAAGATGCAAAGATGTTACCCCTATTGCGAGAGGCTAAAGTGCTTAAGCAAGCGCATGAAGATGTGTGTTATTTGAGAGATAATCCACCCAGCTCACCGACAGGGTGTAAGGCGGGAAGCTATCGGGAGGATTAATGTTCTCTTAGGCTAGTGTACGCTTTAGTAGTGAAGAGAGTTTCATTGTGAATGGATGCTAAAAATATACAGGATTGAATAATAAAGAAGAGAGAAAGACTCCCCATCAGATACCTGCGGCACAAAATACGCCTAGATGTGCTGCTGTATTCCTACCCTGACACGTTGTCTAAACGTACCCTTGCACAGGTCTAATGAAGAGAATGGAAATTATACACTTTTTATCTTAAAAATGGCAAAATAAAAAGCGAAAAAAAGGGGATATGGTATCTTTTTTGCTTAGATAAAAGAAAATCAATTAAAATTTTACCTATTTTGGTCGATATCTCCATCAATATTTAACACACGCTAAAAGGATTTGTCATGGCAATCAGTTCAGTAGGAGCGGGAGCAGGAATTTTAACAACCGATGTTCTTGATAAACTTAAGGCTGCTGATGTAGCGGCAACGGTTACACCCATTGACAGTAAAATTACACTTCAAAAACAAAAAAATGATGCATTAAATCTTTTAGATAGTTTATTAACATCCTTTCAAAGTAATGTCAAAGCATTGGATGATGACAGTTTGTACCAAAAAAGAACGGTATCAGGAAACAATGATTCAGTGAGTGTTACAGCAGACACAGGGGTAAAAGTCCAATCTATGTCAATTTCTGATACGGTGATGGCGCAAAAAAATGTAGTCGAATCGGGGGCATTTAGCTCAGGAGAGGATAAGGTTGCGTCGGGCGAGGGGACAATGACCCTCTCTCTTAATGGAGAAGATTTTACGGTAGATTATACCTCGAGTACGACACTTGATGACTTAAAAGAGGCTATCAATACTGTAAGTGGGGGGAAGATTATCGCTTCAACATTGCAAGTGGGGACAAATGATACACGACTTGTCTTCACCTCGGGATCAACAGGAACTGATCAAAAAATCATCATTAAAGATTCGACAGATGGCTCATTGGTAGATGCTCTTAAACAAACGGATACGATTAAGAGTGGTCTTTTTACGGCATCTGACTCATTGGTGGCTTCTGGAACACCTCCTTTGTCTGGATCTTATGAAATTACGATGAATAACACCACGTATTCTGTCAATTATGATGAAACCACTACGCTCTCACAACTGACGGATAAAATCAATACGGCTGTTGGGAGTGATGTCGCCTCCCTAAAACAAGTTGGTTCATCCTATCAACTTCTCATTGGATCAACGGCGGAGGGAGAAGATTCTACTTTTAAGGTGAATGATGTTGGTGGATTTTTAGACCCCAAACTCACAGCGGATATTACCAATAACACGGCTACCGAAGAAATTTTAAAAGCATCGGATGCATCGTTTAAATACAATGGGATCACTATTACCCGTCCAACGAATACCATCACGGACATTGTTGTAGGTGTCTCAATCAATCTCCTCAAAGATGCAGGAAGCGCCAATATTAATATTTCTCAAAATGTCCAAGCCGTCAACGACGAACTTAGTTCGTTTGTCACAAATTACAACACGCTCACCTCTCAGCTTACTAGCATGACCACTTCAAATGTTGATAAAGGGACGACTGGTATTTTTAATGGCGATAGCTCGATTAATAATATTACACGTGAAATAAATAAACTCCTCACATCTATTAATAGCGATGGTCTTTCTCTCTCTCAGTTTGGCATTGATTTGGATGAAAAGGGGACTATGAGTTTCAACAACTCTACTTTTACAACCCAATTCATGAAAGATACAAAACTATCCGAAAAATTCTTTAGCGGAATGACGACAACAACATCGACAGGGGGTACTGTAACCAATGACGGTATTTTTACCTCGATGTCATCTTTAATCGATCGCTATACCAAAACGAATGGTATTATGGATACATTAACCTCAGGGGGAAAAGAAGAAAGTACTCGACTCACAGACGGCAAAACAAAAGCTCAAACGCTGATCGATGCACGCTATGAGGCGATGACTGCCCGATTTATCCAATATGACGTGATGATGACGAAACTCACAAATCAGTTCAGTTCTTTGCAACAACAAATTGATATGGCAGCTAATGGCACGGCTAGTTAAATATATTGGTATTGTTTTTGCTTAACTCTACTATCTAGGTCGACAGGACAAATTCATGCTCAATGGAAAAAATATTCTCATCACTGGCGGAACAGGCAGTTTTGGGAAGCAGTTTGTTAAAACAATTTTAAAACACTACACCCCTAATAAAATCATTATCTATTCTCGTGACGAGCTCAAGCAATATGAGATGGCGCAACGGTTCAGTGCGTCGTGCATGCGTTATTTTATTGGAGACGTCCGAGATAAAGAGCGTCTTATTAGTGCCATGAATGGGGTGGATTATGTTGTTCATGCTGCTGCCCTTAAACATGTCCCTATTGCTGAATATAACCCTATGGAGTGTATTAAGACCAATATTAATGGTGCCCAAAACGTTATTGATGCTTCATTGCATTGCGGTGTCAGTCGTGTTATTGCCCTATCGACGGATAAAGCTGCCAGCCCTATCAATCTCTACGGTGCGACAAAACTTGCTAGTGATAAACTTTTTGTGGCTGCTAACAATATCCGTGGAGGGCAAGATATCCGTTTTGCTGTCGTTCGCTATGGAAATGTTTTGGGATCGCGTGGTTCCGTTATCCCTTTTTTCGAAAAACTCATCGCACAGGGGGCGACGGAGCTCCCCATTACGGATGAACGGATGACACGGTTTTGGATCACTCTCCAAGAGGGGGTTGATTTTGTCCTTCAAAATTTCCAGAGGATGCACGGGGGGGAGATTTTTATCCCCAAAATTCCATCGATGAAAGTGGTGGATGTTGCTCGTGTGATTGCCCCGAAATTGCCCCATAAAAATGTAGGTATTCGCCCAGGGGAGAAGATGCACGAAGTGATGTGCCCTCGAGATGATTCCCATTTGACATTGGAGTTTCACGATCACTATGTGATTAAACCCTCTATCCAATTTACTGATAATGCGGATTTTTCAAAAAATAACTGTGGTGAAATGGGAGTTCCTGTCGAGTATGGGTTTAAATACAGTTCCGACACCAATAGCGATTGGCTTACGGCTGAAACGTTGCTAGAAAAAATTGCCCTTACTCAAGATGAGGAAAAATGATCCCCTACTCTACCCAGCTCATCGAAGAGGATGATATTGCTTCCGTCGTAGAGATCTTACGAAGTTCTCATCTCACCCAAGGCTCCAAAGTCGAAGCGTTTGAAGAAGCGATTGCCCATACCGTCGGTGCCCGATATTGCGTCTCTTTTAACTCTGCCACCTCGGCACTTCATGGAGCGTACGCTGTATGCGGTATTGGTGAGGGGGATGAGATCATCACGACCCCTATTAGTTTTGTCGCCACTTCCAATATGGCAATCGCATTGGGGGCAAAGCCTATTTTTTGTGACATCAAAATGGATGGAAATATCGACGAGAACCTCATCGAAGCCCTTATCACTCCCCGTACCAAAGCGATCGTCCCCGTCGATTTTGCAGGGAAACCTGTTGCTATTAATGCTATCAATACCATCGCCAAGAAACATCATCTTCTCGTCATTGAAGATGCTTGCCATGCCTTTGGAGGTGATATTAACCATCAAAAAATTGGTTCTTTTGCCGATATGACCATTTTTAGTTTCCATGCAATTAAACCCATCACTACTGGTGAGGGGGGAGCGGTTGTGACGGACAATGAGGAGTTTGCCCGTAAACTTCGCCTTTTTCGCTCTCATGGGATGGTCAAAAAACAGCTCTGGAACTCCGATATGGTAAGTTTGGGGCATAACTATCGCATGACCGAGTTTGCGGCCGCATTGGGGCTTTCACAACTTCATAAGCTAGACCGTTTTATCAATATCCGAGAAACCATCGGTCGCTATTATGATGAGCGGTTTGGTAATCACAAACTTTTCACGATTATCCCTATTGATCCAAATGAACAAAGTGCTCGCCATCTCTATCCCCTCTTGCTCAATCCACAACTTCACTGTGTCAAAGAGGAGATTTTTATCCAAATGCAAGAGAAGGGACTGGGGGTACAGGTTCACTATAAACCGATTTATCAAAACAGCTTTTATACAGAGCGTTATGGTGAGATGTACTTAAGCAATGCCGAGAATTTTTACCGTTGCGAACTCTCTATCCCTTGCCATCAGAAAATGACAATGGAAAATGCAGAACATGTCGCCGACACAGTGCTTAAAATTATCGAAAAATATGGTTCACGAGGATGCAGTTTCTAATGCGTGTCTCGATCATCCCAGCCCGTGGCGGCAGTAAACGGATACCTCGAAAAAATATTAAGATTTTTCACGGTAAACCGATGATCGCCTACAGTATTCAAGCGGCTCAAAAGTCTGGACTTTTTGATAAAATTATTGTCAGTACCGATGATGAAGAGATTGCAGCGATTGCAAGAGAATACGGGGCAGAAGTTCCCTTTATTCGTCCCAAAGAGTTGGCAGATGATTATGCAGGAACCATTCCCGTCATAGCCCATGCGATTCAAATACTAGAAGAACAAGGCAATATCATCGACTCAGCCTGCTGCATTTATGCCACCGCCCCTTTTATCCGAAGCGAAGATATTATCCGTGCGTATAATGCTCTTATCACGCAGAATAAAAGCTACTCATTTCCCGTTACAACATTTCCTTTTCCAATCTTTAGAGGGGTCAAGCGGGATGAAGAGGGAAATATTCAAATGTTTTTTCCTGAGCATTTTTCAACCCGTTCTCAAGATTTAGAAGAGGCATATCATGATACTGGGCAATTTTACTGGGGAACGTGTGAAGCGTGGCTAGAGGGGAAACCAATATTTTCGGACGTGGCGACGACGATTGTTTTACCTCGCCATTTGGTCCAGGATATTGATACCCCTGAAGATTGGAATCGGGCGGAGTTGATGTATCAGTTACTTCACACAGTATGAATATTCTCATCCGTGCCGACTCTTCCAGTAAAATCGGACTTGGACATATCATGCGTGATCTTGTTCTTGCAACGCACTACCCCGATGCCACTATCACCTTTGCGTGCCAAGATTTAAGTGGTCATATTATGGATAGAATCCCCTACCCTGTTCATATCCTAAAATCGAATGATCCCAAAGAGCTTATCGAGCTTATTAACGCTCAAAAAATAGAGATGGTGATTTTCGACCATTACGGTATTGACAGAGCATTTGAAAAAGAGGTCAAAGAAGCAACGGGTGCAATCATTATGAGCTTGGATGACACCTACGAACACCATTATTGCGATAGTCTCCTCAACCATAATATTTCAGCCGATAAAAACCGATATAGAAACCTAGTTCCTCCCCATTGTGAACTTCAATGTGGAAGTAATTACACTCTTATACGGGATGAGTTTAAAAATGAAAAAACGATTCCAAGAGAAAAAGTTTATGATGTTTTTATTGCTATGGGAGGATCTGACACGACGAATATCACCCCTGAAATTTTAAAAACATTAAGCGATACCTTGCAGCTATGTGTCGTCACGACGTCGGCTAATGCCAATCTAGGGGAACTTGAAAGCTATGCACAAGAGAAAACGAATATTGCTTTGCATATTGACGCCAATAACGTTGCCAAACTCCTCCATCAAAGCCATCTTGCCATTATCACCCCCAGTGTGATGGTGCATGAAGTGCTCTTTATGGAAGTCCCGTTTGTTGCCATACAAACGGCTGACAATCAAGAGGATATGGTTATGTATTTGGAAAAAAACGGATTTGATACGTTACGCTATTTTGAGAGAGATAGTTTTAGTGCATTGCTAAACAAACAATGATTGAACTCAAAAACTTTATTCATCTGACACCCGATGAGCGAATGATGGTTTTGACATGGCGTAATGATGCTCTTGTTCGCTCTTTTATGTATACCGATGAATTAATCAGCAGTGATAATCATGAAAGTTTTATCGATTCTCTCCCCCAGCGAAAGGACAAACGCTATTTTCTAGTGTATAAAAACAGTGCCCCTATTGGAGTGATTGATTTGGTCGATATTAGGGATAACACAGCGTCGCTTGGACTTTATGCCAACCCTTTTTCAGATCGCAAGGGGATTGGGCGGATTATCTTGCGTGCACTGATTCGATATGCGTATGAAAATCTTCATTTGAGTACGCTTCGTGTAGAGTGCTTTGGAGAGAATGAGAAAGCTAAAAATTTGTACGAAAAATTCGATTTTATCGAGACAAAACGTAGAGTGAAAAATAACCGACCAATTATCTGTATGGAGCTTCACCGTGAACATTGGAACGCATAATTTAGACGAAAAAGTTTTTATCATCGCCGAACTCTCTGCTAACCATAATGGCTCCCTCGAAACGGCACTCCAAACAATCACCGCTATGAGCGAATCAGGTGCGGATGCCATCAAACTTCAAACCTATACCCCCAATACCATCACCCTTGATTGTGACAGTGAGATGTTTACCATTTTCCAAGGAACCCTTTGGGACAAACGAAAGTTTTATGATTTGTATGCGGAGGCGATGACCCCTTGGGAGTGGCACAAAGAGCTTTTTAACCACGCCAAACGTTTGGGGATGGAGCCCTTTTCCTCCCCATTTGATCCCAGTGCCGTTGATTTTTTACAACAGCTGAATGTCCCTGCCTATAAAATCGCCAGTTTCGAGATTACTGATATTCCTTTGATCGAATATACCGCTTCTAAAAATAAACCGATTATTATCTCTACAGGTATTGCGACACTCAACGATATTGAAGAGGCGTTGGAAGCGTGCCGACGTGTAGGGAATACTCAAATCACCCTCCTAAAATGTACCTCCGCCTATCCTGCCGATTTAGAAGAGATGAACCTTCTCACCATCTCCGATATGAGTGAGCGTTTTGGTGTTACTGTAGGACTCTCCGATCACACAATGAGTATTGCTTCCCCCATTGCCGCCGTGGCTCTTGGGGCTCGTGTGATTGAAAAACACTTTATCCTTGATCGTGCGATGGGGGGAGCGGATAGTGCCTTTAGTCTGGAACCACACGAGTTTAAAGCAATGGTCGACGCGGTACGCGATACCGAAAAACTATTGGGAAAAGCAACCTATGACCTCTCCCCAAAAAGCCTCAAATCACGTGAATTTTCCCGTAGTCTTTTTGTCGCAGAAGATGTAAAAGAGGGGGAGATACTAACTACGGTAAACATCCGCTCCGTTCGCCCAGGGTTTGGAATGGCTCCGAAATATCTCCCTGAGATTTTAGGAAAACAATTTAACGCCAATATACCCAAGGGCACCCCTTTAAAGTGGGAATATTTTAGATAAAACTCGATACTCTTTGGTAATCTAATAGAGTAAGTGAGTTTTTATGCAATCTACAATCTATGAAAATAATATTGCCGCTTTACTAGTCGTTAATCCCGTGTTAGCAACGACCCTTTTTGCCCTTGAAACGAATGCAATATTTTCGGTATTTCAAGGAAAAGATCCTGTTGATATTAATATCATCCATAATGAAACGCATCAGTATATGTATGAAAATCCAGTAGCTGATGTCGAAGCGGCTATTACTCATGTCGAAAAAGAGTTTTCCCGCTATCCCGTCCTTTTTTATTACGGCATCGGCAATGGTGTTTTGGCAAAAGTTATTGCCTCCAATCCTATTCGAAAACATATTGTCATTATTGAACCCGAAATAGAGATTCTCTATATTGCCCTTAATTTTATCGACTTTTCTGAAGAAATTTTGAGCACAAAAATTATTTTAGAACTTTCCTCTCAGATGACATACGGTAAAGCGATTAATATTATGTACAAAGGGGACATAAAACCGTACATCAAACTGTATGACCTCTATATTCACTCTTTATTTTACCACCACTACGCACGTGATGCACAAGAGATGAATCAATTCTTAATTCGTGCTTTGCGCCAGATGGTATTGAGTCATGGCAATGATACGAATGATGCATTGATCGGTATTGAACAACACGTCTACAATTTCCCTGTAATGATTTCGAACTATAAGGTGCAAGATCTTATTCATACGAATAAAAATAAACATGCCGTTATCATCTCAACGGGTCCCTCATTGGCAAAACAACTTCCTCTACTAAAACAGTACGCCCCCTATATGACCCTCATTTGTATTGATGCATCCCTCCCGATTTTACAACAACACGACATCGTTCCCGATATTGTTGTTTCTATGGAACGAGTTGAATTGACCTCTAAGTTTTTTGAAAATCTTCAGCCGTCTGTTAAAGAGAATACCTATTTTGTCGTCTCTTCATTAACCCATCGCAAAACAATCAAAAATCTCAAAGGGGCAAAATTGGTTCTTGCCATGCGCCCCTTGAGTTATATGCGATTTTTCGAGATGCCTGAATATGGATACATAGGTTCGGGTATGAGTGCCGCTAATTTAGGATTTCAACTGGCCTATTTTATGAAACATGATAACATCATTTTAATAGGGCAAGATTTGGCCTATGCTGAAGATGGTAAAAGTCATGCGAAGGGGCATATCTTTAGTGAAAATGAAGTTCAACACCGAGATAGTGACCTCTTAGTACCCAAATACGGGGGTGAGGGGTTCGTTAAAACAACGCAGGTTTGGAATATGTTCCGCAACTTTTTTGAAAAAGATATTGAGTATACGGCTACAATGAAGATATCGACCTATAACTGTACCGAAGGGGGGGCACGGATTGTAGGATCTATCGAGCGACCATTTGCCGCGGTATTGGATGAAATCATTGATACAAATATCCCAAAAATATCTATTCAAATTGAACGAACCTCTCTTGATACCATCCCCTCTCTTCTCAAATATGCGTACGATAAGACACAAGAAATTATTGATTACGGATTAGAATTCAAAGAAGAGATTGAAGCACTCTTTCTTGATATTGTTCAAGAAATTGAAAGATTAGAAAAACTCAATGAAGCCAATGAACTCGAAACTATTGAATACGATACCCTAATAACCCTTTCAGAGCGAATTGATCAGATTAAAGAAAAAGTGGAGAGTCTTGAATTTTCTAAAATGTATACGGATACCGTTCAGTCCTACATTTTTCATCAAGAACTTGAACTTGCTAAAATTGTGGTTAAAAATACCGAAAGTGATATTGAAAAAAAAGCGAAACTGATTGAATGGATTATTGCTCATCGTTATTGGCTTTTTTCACTCGCAGGGGGAATTGAAGCACAACTTACAGCCATCACCCGAGGACGACCTCCCCTTTTAGAGGAGTGTCACAAGAAGGAACTATTGAAGTAGTTTCAAGACGTTTTGCTGAACGGCATTTGCTTGGCTCATTGCATAACTTCCTGCTTGAGAAAGGATATTGAATTTCGAGAAATTTGCGGACTCTGCTGCGAAATCAACATCACGAATTTGTGACTCAGCCGATTTAACGTTAACTTGCGTTACCGAAATATTATTCACCGTCGAAATCAACTGATTTTGTACCGAACCCAAATCAGAACGGACACGATCCAACATTTTTTGAGCGGTTTCAGCAATATTCATAACCGCCATCGCCCCTTTGAGTGTGGTAACACCAGCTGTTTTGGAACTTGTAATATTTTCGGTATTGGAGTTTGCATTAAAGCCCATTGCGCTAGCGATATTAGCATTGATGGCACCGTTTGTATCACGAAGGTTAACGGTTGCTTCCGCAGCAGCTGAGAACCCGACCCCTGCACCTGAAATACCACGAATATCTTTACCATCTAGACGAGTAAGACTTAAACGACCAAAGCTTGCACCACCCGTCGTTGCGGTACCCGCGGCACTCATCCCCGTTGCCGAAACAACAATTCCACGACCATCACGGCTTGTAAGGTTCAATTGAC
>JAABPY010000120.1 GCA_011391735.1 Sulfuricurvum sp.
AACCTTCCAAAAGAAGTAGAAGCCCATACTATTGGGCTTTGGTACTATTACCGATGGAATATTGAAAGCTATTTCAAACTTCTTAAAACCGCAGGCTTCGCCCTAGAACAATGGCAACAAGAGGAATCATCGGCTCTTTTTAGACGTTTGCTTATTGTCTCATTAGCGTGTGTTCTTGTATGGAAACTTGCCCGTAGTACAACACAAGGAGCCCAAGATCTACAACGATTTCTAGTGAACATCAGCGGTCGCCTTGTTGAAAAAAAGAAAGTATTCACCGCCCCCGCCTTGTTGGCTGGATTATGGACATTCTTGACTATAATTGAGACGATTAGTGTTCATAGCTATGAAGATCTACTGAGGATGAAAGAGGAGCTTCAGGATATTTTGGGGATTACGTTGTGAGGGTTATTAGTTGTGTAGAAAGGTATGTGCTTGGATAGGCGGTAATTTTTGGATTTTTAAGGTTAAGTAACTGACCTTACGCACCAAATAACTATTACGGCATAAAATATGCTTTTGAAAGAGTATGAAAACAGATTATCTTGAACTTTACACAGATTATTTAATCAGCAATGGTGGTTTTGCTACGGCGACAGGATTATACCGCAAGGGTAGGCTACGCACTCAGCGATGATGGACAATGAGATTAGCCATGATCAAATAACCCGTTTTTTAGCTGGGGATGAATTTAATTCAAGAAACCTGTGGCTTAATGTCAAATCAACAATCAGAGAGATTGAGACTGATGATGCGTGTTTGATATTTGACGATACGATCCAAGAGAAAGCTTGGACAGATGAAAATGATATTATGTGTTGGCACTTCGACCACTGCAAGGGGCGAAATGTCAGGGGTGTTAATATTCTTAATGCGCTTTATTATAGCGGTGAAGTTTCCATTCCAGTTGCATTCGAAATTGTTAGCAAGCCTATCTTGTTTAGCGATTTAAAAACACGACAAGTGAAGAGAGCAAGTGAAGTTACCAAAAATGAGATGATGCGAAACATCATCTCAACTTGTCTCGCTAATCAATTAAAATTCCGATTTATCTTAATGGATACATGGTTTGTATCTCAAGAAAACTTTGAATTCATTGTCAAACGTAAAAAAGATTTTATTGCAGCACTTAAAGATAATCGGTTGGTGGCAACTAACCTAGAAGACAAACACCAAGGACGCTTTATAAGGGTAAGTGACGTGGTATTATCGGATAAGCAATCCGTACAAGGCTACCTAAGAGGATATGAGAAAGAAGTCCTTTTAGTGAGACGAATCTTTACAAACAAAGACGGAAGTACGATTGCTATGACTCTGGTATGCAGTGACACAACTCTTAATGGCGATCAGGTCGCAACACTCTACCAAAAACGGTGGAAAGTTGAAGAGTTTCATAAGTCATTGAAAAGTAACGCTGCACTGAGTAAGTCACCAACAAAGACGATCAAAACCCAAGCCAATCACATTTTTATGGCTATTTATGCCGTCTTCAAATTGGAATGTTTAAAAATAAAACACCATCTCAATCACTTCGCTATGCGAGCAAAGCTTTTTATCCGAGCAAATCAAATGGCTTATTTGGAACTTCAGAAGTTAAAGGGTGCGTAAGGTCAGTTAAGTAATTATATATATGAAGAAGTTGTTAATCGCGTAAAAATTATAACGAGTTGTAAATTTAAAAAGTTTTGGATATAATTCGCGTCCAACAATCCGTTCCCAGGTATGGATGTAAAACTCAAACCGATTGACGTACAACGCCGTCGATCACAAGGTAAAATGATGAAAAAAGATCTTCACCCTAACGTCGTAGAGTGCGCAGTAAGTTGCGCTTGTGGTAATACTTTTACTACTACCAGTACAAAAGCAGCCATTCGTGTTGATATTTGTAATGAGTGTCACCCATTCTATACGGGTTCTGAGCGCCAAGTAGATACTGCTGGACGTATTGATAAATTCAAAAAACGTTACGCATTAAATTCGTAATTTGAACCCTTGCCTCTTCGGGGGCAGAAATCGAGCACACTTATGCTAAGCCTCGTCCCCACCCCTATTGGAAATATCTCTGATATTTCGCTCCGTTCTCTTGAAGTCCTCTCTGTTGCTGATGTCATCCTTTGTGAAGATACTCGTGTCACCAAAAAATTGATCCATTTACTCAAAGAGCGTCACGGTTTAACAACCAATGAACCCCAATTCTTTAGCCTCCATTCACATAACGAAGCAGAATTTGTTTCCAAACTCACCAAAGATTTTTTTGATTCTAATGTTGTTTACGTTAGTGATGCAGGAATGCCAGGAATTAGTGATCCGGGACAACTTCTTGTCCGTTACTGTTTAGATAATGGTATTGCTTATGACATCCTTCCCGGAGCGAATGCGGTATTGAGTGCCTTTGTTGCGAGTGGTTTTTGTGAGACAAAAATGCTCTTCTTTGGATTTATACCGCACAAAGGGAATGATCGCTCCGCAGCCCTTCAAGAGGCACTCTTTAACGGGTATACAACGGTTTTATATGAGTCTCCGAAGCGGTTGGATAAACTCCTCTCTGAAATTGCCATTGTTGCTCCGTTGCGTCGTGTGTTTTTAGCCAAAGAGATTACAAAAAAATATCAACGTTTTTATCAAGGGACAGCTTCTGAATTGTTACGCCAGATGGAAAAAGAGATACGAGGAGAGTGGGTAGCGGTTATTGAAGCCTCTGCCCATCAGGGGGGAAATGTGAGTGAAGCCGATATTTTGGAGCTTGATATTCCCAAAAAAGCAGCTTCTAAGCTCATTGCCAAAATTACAGGGGAAAACCCAAAAGAGTGCTACACCCGCCTCTTAAAAAACTAAGGAATAATTATGCTTATTTACGGAAAACAACCAGTATTTTACGCCATTGAGCGTCACAAAGATCGTATTAAAACCCTTTACCTTGCCAAAGAGATTGACAAAAAAGAGTACGGACTTCTTATGAAGATGGGATTTGAAGTAAAACGTATTCCTGAAAATGCAGCACAATCGATGGTCAAAGGGGGAAATCATCAAGGGTACATTGCGGAGATTTCTCAAATTGTCCCTTATGCTTCCCCTTTTTTGAAAAAATGTGGTTTTATCGTCGTTTTAAGCTCTATTACCGATATGGGGAATATGGGTTCATTAGTGCGCAGTGCCTATGCTCTTGGTGTTGAAGCACTTGTGATTACAGGGATACGTGAACCCAATTTAGAAGCACTTATTCGAACAAGTAGCGGTGCGGCATTGGATTTGCCAATTGTAGTGATTCATAATATTCATGATGTGATGCATGAGCTTAAGCAATCAGGATTTACCCTTTATGGAGCAACACTCAATGGAACCAATGTTCGAGAGATGAGTTTTGACTCCAAGCGTGTTTTGTTTTTAGGCAGTGAGGGAGAGGGGTTGAGTGGTCGTGTTGAAAAAGGGCTTGACCATGGGATATCCATTGAAATGGCACACGATTTCGATTCCCTTAATGTAGGGGTAGCAGGGGCGATTTTAATGGAGCGGATGCGATGAGTTCACTTAGGACCTTTGAAGATTTGCAGAACTTAGGGGTCAATGAGCTTTATGAGCGTACTCATATTGCTCGGCATCAAATTGAGTTGCTTTTGAATAAATCGTTTGAAAAGCTTAGTCGAGTACAATTTATGGGGTTTATATCGATATTAGAACGTGAGTATAGTATAGACCTCTCTTCGCTTCGAGATGATTATGATAGAGAAATTCCAATACAACGAGTTTTTGATGAGGAGAGTGTTTCGACTGTTCTACAAGCAAAATCTACAGAGCGAAAAAAATGGATAGTGGGTGCAATCGTTACTATTTTACTTCTTGTTATCATTACGTCAATAACACAAAAAGAGCTTAGTAGTGCACCAAATGAAGAGATTTTAAAGCTTAATAGTGTGGTCGCTAAAATTGGAGTAGAAAACAATAGGAGTTTGGAGCTCAATACCACAATAAAACGTACTATAGTTGAAGCTAACGTTAGCAATCTTAATGAAAATAAAATGGTTCCTGAATCATTGTCTCAAGAACAAAATAGCAGTACTCTTGAAACGCAAGGGAGAGATTTTGGACACGTACTAAGCATTAAGCCTACTTCGAATGTTTGGATGGGGATGATGGATTTAGATTCAGGTAAAAAAACACAACGAAAAACGAAGAAACCTATTATTATTGATACAACTAAGAACTGGCTCTTTATCTTTGGACATGGAAGACTTCAAGTTTTGACGTCAGAGGGGAGTCGAACTTTAAAAGAAAAAAATACGGCTTGGTTTATTTACGAAAATGGTTCTTTAAAGCAACTTAGTCGTGAAGAGTTTGAAGAAAAAAATCATGGAAGTAAGTGGTAGTGAAGCCTTTTTTTTTACTGTTAATTTTATCATTAATGTTAAAAGCTACAGAAAATAGAAGTGAATTGCATCTTTATCTCCTCAATGGAGGAGTTGTTGCAACTAAGATCATTATAGGTGCATTAAACACGATGGGACAACGGGTTAATCTCTATCGATATGTGGACAATGTTCAAAATATTGAGATGGAGATGACTCTTAGCGGTCGAAAAGCGTTTGATCCCAAATCTTTTAAAGAACATTTGGGTGAATCTGGGATTATTTTGACGAAGGGGTCGGTGAAAAATAAGAGCTGGAATCTTGAGCTAGAGGGTGGGAGTGTTATTTGGAATATCCCCTCTATTACCCTTGACGAAGGGGCACAGGTAGGGAAATCACCATTCCCCTCTTGGTATAAAGTCAATGGTGTTCAAGCAATTTCAATCGAGCCCCCTTACAGCGGACACTGGTATCCTGATATAGCGGCGATGGACGCAAGTATGAATGTTTTGGGCTCATTACGGATCTTTACCCCTCGGGATCAAATGAGTTTTTCATTGCCAGAGGGGAGCATCTATTTAAAAGTCTCCTCTACAAATGGGATGAAGCTGCTCAAAGAGGGGATGTGGATAGAGTCTATGGGTGTACGCTAAAGGGAGAAAAATCACTATAAGCTTTTAAGTAGATGAAAAGTGTTAGAATGGCGCAATTTTTTAATGGCAGGTACAAACCATGTTTGATGAAATCCAATTTGATCGGATCAAACGACTCCCAAAATACGTTTTTGCGGAAGTTAATGAGCTAAAAATGGCTCGTAGACGCGCAGGCGCAGACGTTATCGATTTCAGTATGGGTAATCCTGACGGTGATACCCCTGAACATATTCGTGAAAAACTCATCGAATCAGCACAAAAAACCAAAACGCACGGTTATTCCGCTTCTAAAGGGATCCCGAAACTACGTGGAGCCATTTGCGATTGGTACAAGCGTCGTTATGATGTTGATCTTGATCCCGAAACCGAAGCAGTTGCGACAATGGGCTCTAAAGAGGGGTACGCCCATTTAGCCTATGCGATTACCAATCCAGGTGATGTCGCTGTTGTCCCTGATCCTACCTATCCTATTCACTCCTATGCGTTTATTTTAGCAGGGGGGAATGTCCAAAAAATGGAGCTCCCTTTTGACGAAGATTACAAGGTTGATGAGGATCTTTTCTTTGAGCGTTTAGAGCAAGCATTTCATATCTCGTTTCCTAAGCCGAAATATGTGGTGGTCAACTTTCCCCACAATCCCACAACGGCAACGGTAACTCCCGATTTTTATACCCGTATTGTGGCAATGGCAAAGCGGGAACGTTTTTATGTCATCAGCGATATTGCCTACGGTGATTTGACCTTTGATGGGTATAAAACCCCTTCTATTATGTCTGTCCCTGGGGCAAAAGATGTTGCTGTTGAGAGCTTTACCCTCTCCAAAAGTTACAATATGGCAGGATGGCGCGTTGGCTTTTTCGTTGGCAATCCGAAGCTTATAGGGGCACTACAAAAAATTAAAAGCTGGTTGGATTATGGGATGTTTACCCCTATCCAAGTTGCAGCGACGATTGCTCTCAATGGCGATCAAACCTGTGTACAGGAGATTACCGATAAATACGACCATCGCCAAGATGTACTTCTTGAGGCATTTAATCGTTCAGGGTGGCCGGTTCGCCGTAATCAAGCGTCGATGTTTGTGTGGGCACGTATTCCAGAGTGTGCTCGCCATTTAGGGAGTTTAGAGTTCTCTAAGCGATTACTTGTTGAAGCTAATGTTGCCGTTGCCCCGGGAATTGGTTTTGGGGAGTATGGCGATGAGTATGTCCGTATTGCCTTGATCGAAAATGATAAGCGTATTCGTCAAGCGGCTAAAAATATTAAAAACTTTTTGCAACAGTTTGAATGTAAGGGTTCGGAGTGATTCGTGTTGGTGTAATTGGGGCAGGAACGGTTGGACGTTCTGTTATTGAGATTTTACGAGAGAATGGGGCTATTATTTCAGCACGTGCGGGTGAAGAAATTGTGGTGAAACACTCTGTAGTTCGCAATCTAGAAAAAGCGGGTGATTTGGATATGGCTGTCTCTAGCGATCCATACGATATAATCAATGATCCCGAAATTGATATTGTTGTTGAGCTTATGGGAGGGGTTGAACTCCCTTTTGAATTGCTTAAAGCGGCTCTTAAAAATGGAAAAGCGGTTGTGACCGCTAATAAGGCATTGTTGGCTTATCACCGCTATGAGCTTCAAGAAATTGCGGGGGAGATCCCCTTTGAATTTGAAGCAAGTGTGGCGGGGGGAATTCCTATTATTAATGCGTTAAGGGATGGTCTTTCTGCCAATCATATTCTCTCTATTATGGGGATTATGAACGGTACGTGTAACTTTATGCTGACCAAAATGATGAACGAAGGGGTTGCATTTGAGGCAGTACTTGCTGAAGCACAAGCCCTTGGATATGCGGAAGCAGATCCAACGTTTGACATAGGGGGATTTGATGCTGCCCATAAGCTTCTTATCCTTGCTTCTATTGCCTACGGGATAGATGCTAAACCTGAAGAGATACTCATTGAGGGGATCGAGGGGGTTACTCAAGCTGATATCGCCTTTGCCAAAGAGTTTGGGTACACCATCAAGCTGTTGGGAATTGCCAAACGTGATGGGGACGAAGTGGAGCTTCGCGTTCATGCGGCATTGGTAAAAAATGAAGCGATGATTGCCAAAATTGATGGGGTGATGAACGGTATTAGTGTTGTCGGTGATCGTGTTGGGGAAACATTGTATTACGGACCTGGGGCAGGAGGAAATGCAACAGCAAGTGCCGTTGTAGCCAATATCATTGATATTGTCCGCTCAGGGAAACGCTCCCCTATGCTTGGTTTTAACCATCCACTCGAAGAGGGATTACGTCTTAAAAATCGGGATGATATTGAATCGAAATATTATTTGCGGTTACGTATTTCTGATAAACCAGGGATTTTGGCAAAAATTACCCAGCTTTTTGCTGACCATGCTATCTCGATTGAAGCCGTTATCCAACGCCCTAGCGAAACGGAGTGCACCCATTTATTGGTTGCTACCCATGAAGCCTCCGAAAAAGCTATTCGGGAATTGATGGGTCAGCTTGAGAGACTCGATGCTGTCTTAGAATCTCCCTATATGATAAGAATTGTATAACTTTACAATCCTTATCCCCTTTCTTTTTATAACTTAATAAAACTTTAACGTATCTGCGTGTACAATACGCCTCCACTTTACCCTCTCGGACAAAACGGTTGAATATTTTTAACTGCGTGGACGTAGTTACAAGTATTGGTATACATACCGGTGTACCTACAAGAGGGTAGAGGATTTAAACATTCGGAGCTTGACCATGAAAGTTCGTTCTTCAGTGAAGAAAATGTGCGACGATTGTAAAATCGTTAAGCGCAAAGGGATCGTTCGCGTAATTTGCAAAACCCCAAAACATAAACAAAGACAAGGATAAACATGGCACGTATTGCTGGTGTGGACCTACCTAAGAAAAAACGTCTTGAGTATGCTTTAACTTATATCTATGGTATTGGTTTGCATACATCACGCAAGATTTTGGATGCTACAGGGCTTGATTATAACAAGCGTGTATATGAGCTTAGTGAAGATGATGCTGCAACTCTTGCAAAAGAGATTCGTGCAAGTAATATCGTCGTAGAGGGTGACCTCCGTAAGCAAGTTGCTATGGATATTAAAGCGTTGATGGATCTTGGTTCTTACCGTGGTCTTCGTCACCGTAAAGGTCTCCCATGCCGTGGTCAAAAAACCAAAACCAATGCTCGTACCCGTAAAGGTAAGAAGAAAACTGTCGGCTCAGCCACAAGATAAGGGATTAGCGTATGGCAAAAAGAAAAGCAACCCGTAAAAAAGTAATTAAAAAAAATATTGCTAAGGGTATCGTGCATATCCTTGCATCATTCAACAACACTCTTGTAACCGTAACGGACGAGATGGGTAACATGATCGCATGGAGCTCAGCGGGTTCACTCGGGTTTAAAGGGTCAAAAAAATCGACTCCTTTTGCTGCGCAACAAGCAGTAGAAGATGCGATGGGTAAAGCAATGGTCCACGGAATTAAAGAAGTGGGAATTAAAGTTCAAGGACCAGGTTCTGGTCGTGAAACTGCAGTTAAAAGTGTTGGTGCTATCGAGGGTCTACGTGTTTCATTTATGAAAGATGTAACTCCACTACCACACAATGGTTGTCGTGCGCCTAAGCGCCGACGAGTCTAAGGAGTTTTGTAATGGCAAGATATAGAGGACCCGTAGAAAAAATCGAAAGAAGATTTGGTGTAAGCCTTGGCCTAAAAGGTGAGCGTCGACTAGCTGGTAAAAGTGCTCTCGACAAACGTCCTTATGGACCTGGTCAGCACGGTCAACGTCGTACAAAAATTTCTGAGTATGGTACACAACTTCGTGAAAAACAAAAAGCGAAATTTATGTACGGTTTGAGTGAAAAACAAATGCACTCATTATTTGATGAAGCGAAACGTCGTCAAGGTAACACAGGTACTAATTTGATTATGTTACTTGAGCAACGTCTTGATAACGTCGTTTACCGTATGGGATTTGCTACGACTCGTCGTTTTGCTCGCCAATTGGTAAATCACTGTCACGTATTGGTTGATGGTAAGCGTGTTGATATCCCTTCTTACCGTGTTAAACCGGGACAAAAGATTGAAATTAACGAAAAAAGCAAAAAGAACAATCAAGTTGTTCGTGCAATGGAATTGACAAACCAAACAGGTCTTGCTTCATGGGTTGACATTGATCAAGCAAAAGTTTTTGGTATCTTTACACGTCTTCCAGAGCGTGAAGAGGTAGTTATTCCTGTTGAAGAGCGTCTAATCGTTGAGCTTTACTCGAAATAATCAATAAAGAAAGGGCACTCAGCATGAAAAAAATTAAAACTTCTCCACTTCTCCCAAAAGAGTTTGTGGTTGAACAAATTAGCGCGAATGAAGCAAACATCATTGCATATCCGTTCGAAACTGGATATGCAATTTCGATTGCACACCCTATTCGTCGCTTTTTGTTGAGCAGTTCAGTCGGGTTTGCCCCCATCGGGATTAAAATCGAGGGTGCAAAGCATGAGTTTGACTCAGTGCGTGGTATGCTTGAAGACATTTCAGATTTCATTATTAATCTTAAGGGGATCCGTTTTAAATTAAAAAACGGTCTTACAGAGAAAGAGATTGCCTACACTTTTGCAGGCCCTTGCGAAATTCATGGTAGTGATTTGGAAAATGATGATGTTGAAATCGTTACCCCTCATGAATTTTTGGCAACGTTAAATGAAGATGCAACGCTTAATTTTACAATCAAAATTTATCAAGGTATCGGATACGTACCAAGCGAAGAGATTCGTGATATGTTGGATGATGGCTATATCGCTCTTGATGCATATTTTACACCGGTTCGCCGTGCAACATACGCTATTGACAATGTTTTGGTTGAAGATAATCCGAACTTTGAAAAAGTGACTATAAATATCCTAACAGATGGTCAAATTTCTCCTGTTGATGCGTTCAAAAATGCTCTTGATGTGATGTATGCTCAAATGGCTGTTTTTAATAGTGAAGTGAGTATTAAATCTACCAATACTGTTGTTGAACGTAACGATGAGCATCCTGAATTGAAACGTTTGGGTGCACGAATTGAAGAATTAGGTTTGAGTGCACGAAGTTTTAACTGCTTAGATCGCTCAAATATCAAATACGTTGGCGAAATTGTTTTAATGAGCCAAAATGATTTGAAAGAAGTTAAAAACCTTGGTAAAAAATCGTTTGAAGAGATTTTAGAAAAAATCACGGAATTCGGTTATGCTGTTGGGCAAGAACTCGCAGATGATTTAGTCATTGCGATCAAAAAGAAAATCGAAGCTGAATAAGCTTTAAACTATCATAGGAATATTTTATGAGACATCGCCACGGATACCGTAAGTTAGGTCGAACAAGCTCCCATCGTGAAGCATTGTTGACCAATCTTAGCATATCATTATTTGAACATGGTAAAATTGAGACAACGTTGATTAAAGCAAAAGAGCTCCGTTCATTTGCTGAAAAATTAATTACAACTGCACGTGTTGGTGATGCAAATGCGCATCGCTCTATTTTTGCAGTTTTACAAAATAAAGAAGCAACGAAAAATCTTCTTGGAGAAGTTGCTCCTAAATATACGGAACGTAATGGCGGGTATACCCGTATTATTAAAACACGTATTCGTCGTGGTGATGCTACCCATATGGCAACTATTGAACTCGTATAACGAGTTCAACACCTTTAATCCCCTTAAAAACAACTTCATCTAAAAACTATTATTATCGTATTACTCCTTGTTTAGTCCAAATTTCTTATAGTGTCACAATGAATTCGTAGTAAAAAAAGGGTAAATAAGATGATTCCATTCACAGACGAAGAATTGATGCAGCCAGTGCGTCAGGTAATTGATAAAGTTCGTCCATCTTTAGCATTGGATGGTGGTGATATCGCTTTTTTAAATGTCAAAAATGGAATAGTATATGTCCAACTACAAGGGGCATGCGTCGGATGTGGAAGTAGTGGTAATACACTTAAATATGGGGTTGAGAGACAGTTACGTATGGATATTCATCCAGAGCTTACCGTTGTTAATGTACCTCATGGTATGGAAAATCAGATCGATATTGTGTAAATTACGTTATTATGCCAAGAGAATCTCGAAGAGAAAGAGCGAAAAGAATGAAAACGGTATCCAAAGCCCTCTATACAGCAAATGAACACTTTATGGCAGGTCGTTATGCAGAGGCATTACGGGGTTACTCCCTTATTTTACGTGAAAGCCCTTTATCCAAAGAGGCGTATAATGGAGCAATTTTATCGGATATGGCAATGAGTGGAGAGGGGGGTGCGGAAGCACTATTTGATTACTACGCTATTTTAAAAACTGAAGATGCACAGCAGGCAGATACGATTATTTCAGAAATTTTAGCGACAATGGATGGGTCGTTGGAGCAGCTAGTGGCTTTGTTCAACGAGGGTACGATGCAGCGACTTGACTATATCGATGGAATTTTATACAACGAGTTTAAAGAGCTGGTTGTCAGTGAAAATGATTTTAAACGTATCTTTGAAAATATTATGTTTTCAACCCGTGTTATTATTACGGAGAAAGAAGATTTTGTCGATTTTCTTGATAATTTAATTAATAATGGATACCAAGAAATAGCACTTAGTTATCTTGAAAGTGCGTTGGGTGTTTATCCTAACGATGCACAGTTGCGTAATTTGCTTCGCCGGTTGGCAAAAGGAAAAGTACTTGAAAATTGAAATACAAG
This sequence comes from Sulfuricurvum sp., assembly GCA_011391735.1. Classification (GTDB taxonomy): domain Bacteria; phylum Campylobacterota; class Campylobacteria; order Campylobacterales; family Sulfurimonadaceae; genus Sulfuricurvum. Next base: position 11,726 of record JAABPY010000120.1, read on the forward strand.
GGCAACCGTATCGTACTATTACCGAAAATTCGGTTGAATGTGATGGGTTAACTGCTTTTTTGGTGACAAAGCAAAATGAAAAGTTTAAAGAAGATGCCCTTCGTCGTGGCGCAGCCACTTTATTGACCCCAAATGAGTGTTGGGAGCTTTTTGGGCTTAATCGACTTAAAGTCATTGGCATAACAGGGACAAACGGTAAAACAACCACCGCCAGTGCGATTTACTCCATTCTCCTTGATTTGGGACATAAATGCGCTATGCAGGGGACGCGAGGATTTTTTATGAACGATGAGAGCGTGGAGGGTAAAACTTTGACGACTCCTACCGTACTGAATACGTATCGTCATATTGTTCAAGCGATTCAAGGAGGGTGTGAATATTTCATCATGGAGGTGAGCTCCCATGCGATTGAGCAAGAACGCATTGCGGGGATACAGTTTGATCTTAAGATTTTGACCAATATCACTCAAGATCATCTTGATTACCATGAGAGCATTGAAGAGTATATTCGGATTAAGAATCTTTTTTTTGCCGATGAATCGAAGAAACTGATCAATAAAGATGAGCCAAAGGCGGACTTTAATTTTAAAAATGCCTTCACGTATGGGGTTGAAAATCCAGCAACCTATAAAATCCTCGCCTATTCTCTCAATAATGGGGTAAGTGGTATTCTTAAACATTTTGAAGAGCATACGACCTTTGCAACTTCATTACATGGCTTCTTTAATCTTTACAATATTACGGCGGCAATGGCAGCGGTTCATTTGGTAAGTGCAGAGTCGTTAGAAAAGATTGCAGATGTTGTTGAAAATTTTGGTGGGGTGAGTGGACGCATGGAGGTGGTTAGTGAGTGGCCTCTCGTTATCGTCGATTTTGCTCACACTCCCGATGGGATGGAACAAGTACTCAATGCACTCAAGGAAAAAGAGGTATTGGTCGTCTTTGGGGCAGGGGGGGATCGTGATCGTTCGAAGCGTCCTTTAATGGGGCGAGTTGCTGCCATGTACGCTAAAAAAGTATACGTCACCAGTGATAACCCCCGTTTTGAAGATCCCGATGTGATTATTGAGGAGATTCTCTTAGGAATAGAGGATAAAGCAAAAGTTGTCGTGGATGTAAATCGACGCAGTGCTATTTTTCAAGCCCTTCACGATAGAGTGGGGGATGAAGTTGTTTTGATCTTAGGGAAGGGGGATGAAACGTCCCAAATTATTTACGATCAACATCTCCCTTTTGATGATCGAATTGTTGCACGAGAGATTTTAGAGCAACTTTGAATTTTGTATTAAATAAGGGAAGTTTCGAGACGTATTAAGGTGTATGGTGTGAATTTCGGTATAATTGCATCATTATTTTAGGGCTATGAGAGCCTCAATTTTTTAAGGAGAGTGTGATGGGTGTTCCACAACCAGCGTTTTATATTTTCAAGTGTGAGCAAAGCTCCCCTCCCGGTATGCCAAAACCAAGTTGTGTTAATCCACAAACGCAAGATCTGTTTCAACATTTAGCGCAGACATTGATGCAAAAAGGGATTATTGGGACGGTGCAGCCTATTCGTACGTCGTGTATGAACCGTTGTAATGTAGGGCCTATTATGCTCGTAGAACCGGGGCATATTATGTACTCAGGGTTGACCAAAGAGAAAATTACAGAAATTATTGATCGTCATATTATCGGTGGTGAAGTGGTAACACAATATGTTATCCCCGAAGAACTTTGGGATACCGCTATTAGCCCAGAGGCAATGATGAAGCAGATGGGGCGTTAACCAATGCTCATGGAAATGCTCTACAGTAAAATTCACCGTGCAACGGTTACCGATGCCAATCTCAATTATGTCGGCTCTATAACGATTGATGAAGAGTTATTGGAAGCTTCTAAAATGCGTGTGGGTCAAAAAGTGGAGATCCTCAATATCAATAACGGGGAGCGCTTTTCAACCTATATTATTTTGGGTGAGCGGGGGCAACGGGACATTTGTCTCAATGGTGCAGCTGCTCGTAAAGTTCACAAAGGGGATAAAATCATTATCGTTGCCTACGCAACGTACAATGATGAAGAGCGTGAAACGTATAAACCGACGGTTGTGTTGGTAGATGATGATAACGCTATTACCGACATAATCGAAAAGATATAAGTCCCAATATGGAACACTTTGAGGTCTACTTATTAGCACATTTGCCATCTGTTCCCAGTTTCCATCCTCATTATGAAGCATCATTGCATCAAATGCTTACAGGAGGGGGAAAACGGTTTCGCCCCGCATTGCTTCTTGGGGTCGTTAAAGCCTATAATCCCCTTTTGGTGCAAAGTGCCTACAGTGCTGCTTTAGCAATTGAGATTCTTCATACTTATTCTCTAATACATGATGATTTACCTGCAATGGACAATGCCGATTTGCGTCGCGGTATTGCTACCCTTCACAAGAGTTATAATGAAGTTACGGCTATTTTGGCGGGAGATGCCCTCAATACTTACGCATTTGAAGTGCTCTCGAACGCTCCATTTTGTGATAAAGTCATTGTTAAGCTCATTCGTGAACTCTCTTCGAATGGGGGGGTAAATGGAATGGTATTAGGACAAGCGATTGATTGCCATTTTGAGAATACGCCATTAACGTTGGATCACGTGAAAATGCTCCATATTCATAAAACAGGCAAGCTTATCGCCGCATCGTTAAAAATGGGGGCAATTATTGTGGGGCGTGATGATATTGCCCAAGAACTGTATGATTTTGGGATAGATTTAGGACTACTGTTCCAAATCCAAGATGATATTCTGGATGTAACGCATGACTCCATAAGCGCAGGGAAAACCACCAATAACGATGAAGCCAAAAATAGTTTCGTCACCTTGTTGGGATTAGAGAATGCAATCATCGAAGCGGATACCTTAGCCACCAAGCTAACTCTTCAAATGGAAAGTTTTGATGAAAATTTACGACGTGAACTCTCACCAACCCTTACCCACTACATACACCGACATAAGGAATAAATAATGAGCAATGCAATGCGCCAGAAAATGGCAGATACAATTCGATTTTTAGCCGCCGACATGGTGCAACAAGCCAACTCAGGTCACCCAGGGGCACCTATGGGGTTAGCTGATATTGCAGTTGTACTTTCAGAATATATGGTACATAACCCCAAAAATCCTCAATGGCTTAACCGGGATCGCTTGGTCTTTTCAGGTGGGCATGGTACGGGGCTAATTTATTCTCTCTATCACCTTTGGGGATATGGATTGGAGATTGACGATTTGAAACAATTTCGTCAGATGGATTCTCTCACCCCAGGGCATCCAGAGTATGGTCATACAGCGGGAATTGAGATTACAACAGGTCCTCTTGGGCAAGGAATCGCTAATGCCGTTGGGTTTGCGATGGCATCCCAATTCGTGGGGAATAAAGTCAATTCTGAGACGGCAAGCATGATTGACCACAGTGTCTATTGTTTATGCGGTGATGGGGATCTTGAAGAGGGGATCAGTTATGAAGCGTGTTCGATTGCTGGGCACATGGGGCTTGATAATTTGGTTCTTATCTACGATTCCAACCGTATTACAATCGAGGGGTCAACAAAGCTTAGTTTAAGTGAAAATATCCGTGATCGTTTTGAATCTCAAAACTGGGCAGTTCTTGAAATTGATGGACATAATTTTGACGAAATTGACAGTGCTTTCACCCAAGCAAAAAGCATTAAACGCCCTGTCCTTATTATTGCCAATACCGTTATTGCCAAAGGGGGCGGTAAAATGGAAGGGTCTCACCATGCTCATGGTGCACCTTTAGGTCATGATGTGATCAAAACGGCGAAAATTGCAGCAGGGTTTGATCCTGAAGCTACGTTTGCTGTGGGTGCGGATGTGTTGGAGCGTTTCCGATGTGCGATTGAAAAAGGGGACTTGGCCCAGCGTGAGTGGAATCACCGTCTCAAAGAATTGCCGTTGATGGAACAAAATGAAGCGTATGAGCAACTGTTGAATCCTGATTTTAGCCGTATCCAATGGCCGACATTTGAAAAAGCTGATGCAACACGTAATACCAATGGAATTATTCTTAATGCGATTGCCAAAGCGATTCCAGGATTCTTAGGGGGATCAGCTGATCTAGGGCCGTCCAATAAAACAGAACTTGTCGGGATGGGGGATTTTCCAAAGGGAAAAAATATCCATTTCGGAATTCGTGAACATGCCATGGCATCCATCACCAATGCAATGGCACTGTACGGGCCTATTATCCCCTTTAGCGCAACCTTTTTTGTCTTTAGCGACTATCTTAAGCCCTCGGCTCGTATTGCGGCATTGAGCGGTATTCAACAATTCTTTATCTGGACACATGACAGTATCGGTGTCGGTGAAGATGGGCCGACCCATCAACCGATTGAGCATTTGAGTCAATTTCGTGCATTGCCAAATTTTTACGTTTACCGTCCAGCGGATGGGGCTGAAAATGTCAAATGTTGGCAAAAAGCGTTGACGATGAAAACTTCGCCGAGTGCTTTTGTTTGTTCACGTCAAAATCTCCCTCTTTTATCAAGCCCGTTAAAAGGGGATGTCGAAAATGGGGGTTATTTACTTCAGGAGCGTTCGAATGCAACCGTAACGTTGATGGCTTCGGGTTCTGAAGTGTCTCTTGCATTAGAAACAGCCAAAGAGTTAGAATCACGCGGTGTCATGGCAAATATCGTGAGTGTTCCGTGTTTTGATCTCCTTTTGGAACAACCGCAAAATTATATCGACTCTATTATCAACCCTGAGTCCAAAAAAGTGGCGATTGAAGCGGCACGTGGATTAGAGTGGTATCGATTTGCCGATGTGGTCATTGCGATGGATAGTTTTGGGGCAAGTGCACCCGCAGAGCAGTTGTTCAAACATTTCGGATTTAGTGCCGAAGCGATTGCGTCTAAAATTTGATGAACGATTCTCCTGAATATTTAGCCAAACGTGCTTTTTTCGATTCACTCATTACGTTGTACGGGCGTAATGTGGCGGTAGAAATTTTGAGAGATGAGTCAGTGAAGATTCATAAACTACATCTCTCTAAAAGCAATCGTAGCGATGAGACCATGGATGAAATTCTCTCTTTGGCACAAAAGCGGGGTGTAGAGATTAAGTATCATACCAAAGATGCCCTCTCTCGAATCTCCAAAAACAATGCCCAAGATCAGGGTGTAGCCCTTGATGTTGAAACACAGAATTACCGAAATGCCCAATCCATAGAGTCCGACTTCCCCAATACTTTTCGTCTCTTGGCTCTCGATGGGATTAATAATCCTCAAAATTTAGGGATGATTGTTCGCTCGGCAGCGGCGAGTACGATTGATGGAATTATTCTTCCTAAAAGAAACAGTACCAAACTCTCCCCTTTAGTCATGAAAGCGAGTGCTGGGACCCTTTTTAAAATTCCTATCTATTATTGTGATACTTTAAGTGATGTGCTGCCACTTAAAAACAGTAGTGTGATTACCCTTTCCTCTCATGCACAGGATGATATTTATAGTTTAAAAATTCCCAATCGTGCTATTTTTGTATTGGGAAATGAGTCCGAAGGGGTAAGTCGTGAAATCGAAGCGTTATCGACCCTCTCCGTCTCTATCCCGATGCAACGGGGGGTAGAATCGCTCAATGTTGCCATTACGGCAGGGATTGTTGCTTTTTTACCGTGAAATTTCACCGCGCTTACATTGAAATAACCAATATTTGCGGTTTGGCGTGCAGTTTTTGTCCCCCCAAAGAGCAACCAACGCAAACAATGAGTTTGGAATTTTTTGAATCCATTTTAGATCAATTGCAAGAGTATACCCATGAAATTGCCCTTCACGTGATGGGGGATCCGATGGTACTTTTTAACTTGAGGGATTATTTGGAGTTTGCGGAAAAATATCATTTTAAAGTTATGATTACGACAAGTGGCTTCTATCTTGATGCAGTGCGTCGGCAAACCCTTTTTCACCCTTGCGTTCGACAAGTTAATATCTCCCTCAATAGTTTTAATAAAAACAGCGTCTCCCGTACCTTTGAAGCCTATATCGATCCTATTTTAGCCCTTTGTGATGAAAAAATTTCTCGTAATAGCGATTTTTTTATCAATCTACGACTGTGGAATTTGGATGAGGAACACAGTGAATTGGTATTTAATAAGAAACTTTTTAACGTATTGGAAAAACATTTCTCACTCGATTCCCTTGCAGCGATGATTAGCGGTGAGCGTCAATCCATTCGTCTGGCTTCAAAAGTTTTACTCCATTTTGACCGCTATTTTCAATGGCCGAGCCTTCAAAATGAGGTTGTTGGAGATGGGTATTGCCATGGTTTGAGCAAACAAATTGCTATTCTTTCTGATGGGAAAGTTGTCCCTTGCTGCCTGGATAGTGAGGGGATAATGGAACTTGGTAATCTTCATGTGACAAATTTGGGTAAAATTCTTTCATCCAAACGTGCATTTGAAATAATACAAGGATTTGCACACGCAATTGCACACGAAGAGCTGTGTCAAAAATGCAGTTATAAAGATCGATTTTCGAAAGGGGGTATGTAAAAAATGATCAAATGTTTCGTTAAGAATGAAAATGCTATTGCATTGGTTGATACGATGTCGGAACTTGATGGGGATAATATTGAAAAAGTGATCTGGATCGATATGTTAATGCCGACCTATGATGAGATTGTTTTTATTGAAAATACTTTTGAGATTAAATTTCCGACCAAACAAGAGACGGAAGAAATTGAGATTAGTTCACGTTACTGGGAAGAGTCTGATCGTATTGAAATCAATACGTTTTTTTTGGTAAATACCAATCAAAATTCCCATAATGAAACGGTATCGTTTATCCTCTATAAAAATTTGTTAATCTCCATTCGCTATACGGCACTTTATGCTTTTGATGAGTTTAATCGGAAATTTTTTGCTACACCCAAACAATTTGAGAGTGGATATGATATTTTTGGTCAATTAATTGATATTCGTATTGATGCTGATGCCGACATTATTGAGCGATTATCACGCGATATTACCCGTCTTCGTAAGCATGTTTTTACTGACTATACGAATGATGATGAAGAGATATTAGAAAGGATCTCCTCTTTGGAAGATCTGAATATGCAGCTACGGGAAAATCTTAATGATAAACAGCGTATTTTGAGCTCTTTTCTGAAATCAACAAAATATAAAAGTACGTTAAAAACGGATGTGGCCATTATGCTTAAAGATATCAAATCATTAATTGATTATACCGACTTTAATTTTGAGCGGTTAGAATATCTTCAAAATATTTTCGTCGGATTATTGAGTATTGAGCAAAACAAAGTGATTAAGATGTTTACTATAATGAATGTTATTTTCTTACCTCCGACATTGATCGCTAGTATTTATGGGATGAATTTTGAATTTATGCCTGAATTACAATGGCATTTTGGGTATTTGATTTCAATATTTTTAATGATAGGCTCATCTATTTTCCCCCTCTATCTCTTTAAGCGAAAAGGGTGGATTTAAGAGCGTGTTGCACATAGTAACGTATTAAATTAGTTAAAACATAAAGGATAAACAGTTGGACAGGCGAATTCGCTATTTTATTGAAGATTATTGGGATATTTTTCTCGGTATAGGCTCTATCGTACTTGCTTTTTTTGCGCACTATCATGGGGATGGGATGTTAGCTACCCTTTTAGCCGCCATAGGGATTGCATCACTTTCTCTTACCGTTGCTGAAGTGGCAGATATTCTCTCAGAACGTCTTCATGAGCCGTATGGTAGCTTTGTATTAACCTTCAGTGCCGTTGTCGTTGAAATTATTTTACTCTATATTATTTTACTTGAAGTACGCCATTCACCCGAAGTGTTAGAGACAGTGAAGGGGGGAATTATCTCCGCTGTTATTGTTGACTTGAATGTTTTGTTGGGGCTTTCAGTTTTTTTGGGGGGGCTTGCATTCTCGCAACAGCAACACAATAAAGAGACATCCAGTGCCTACAGTACCGTTTTATTTGTTGCTTCATCGGCACTTTTGGTACCAGGATTACTGAGCCATACGCAGCATGGGAGTGAGGCGTTGACCCATGTTAGCCGTTTAATTGCAGGGGTATTGCTCTTTTTTTACCTTATTATTTTCATTTTTCAAACTCGAACTCATACCCACTTTTTTAAAGCAACGGCTCGAAGCCGCTTTTTTCGTCTTAAACGAAAGCTTGCTGAAGAAGAGGGTGAAATTGATGAAAACGACTCCAGTGATTATATCTTTGAACATCTTAGTACAGCAATTAATTTTATTGCGATTTTTATTTTAATTGCTATTATTGCTTTTGGGGCAGAAATTTTCGCAGGTGATGGAGTGAAGATTGCGAAGGCGTATGGTCTCTCATCGGGCTTAGCAGGGCTAGTAATTGCCATTATTAGTGTCTCCCCTGAGATATTTACAGCAGTTCGTGCAGCACGAAACGATCAAATTCAGCGTGTTGTTAATATTGCCATGGGGGCATCGACTGTCTCTATTATCCTAACTGTCCCTATTTTGATGATGTTAGCCTATTATTCAGGAATTAATCTCACCCTTGATTTTAATCCTCTCCAAATTGGAGCCTTGTTGCTAACGATTATTCTCGTCTGGAAAACAACAGAAGAGGGGGAGACAAACTACTTCGAGGGAGCATCGCATTTGATGTTTTTTATTAGTTATGCCATTATTGCGGCTTATTACTAAATGTTGAAAATACTTTTTGCTCCCAGTGAAGGGAAACGAACAGGGGGGGATCAGCCTCCTCTACATTCTACGTCTCTCATTTTCCCTGAACTTTATACGAAGCGTCTTGAAGTGATAAAACACTACGAGGCGTTAGTCCAAAACGGAAGCAATGAAGCGTTAGAAGAACTTTTTGGACTGAAAGATAGTCGAGAATTTGAGTGCTATAAAATACCCTTTGAGTCTGCTCCTACAATGAAAGCGATAGAGCGCTATGATGGGGTTGCTTATAATTATCTACGTTATGAAACACTAAATCAAACGGCAAAAGAGTATATTGATAGCCACGTACTCCTCTTCTCTAATCTCTTTGGCCCTATTAGTGCTGGTGACACTCTTCCAAATTATAAATTAAAACAAGGTTCCTCAATAGGAAACCTATCTCCAGAGAAATATTATAAAGAGCATTTTTCGCACTCACTTGATGAGTTGATTAAAAATAATGAGATATTAGATTTACGAGCAGGGTTCTATGATAAATTTTATACCCCCAAATCTTTCATTACAACGCTAAAATTCCTAAAAGATGGGAAAGTAGTTAGCCACTGGGCAAAAGCGTATCGTGGAGTTGTATTACGTGCCCTTGCAATCCATAAAATAGCCTCAATTGAGGAGTTATTAGCACTATCCATTGAGGGGTTAATAGTGACAGATCAAGTAGAAACAAAGAAGAAAAAAGAGATTATTTATACGATTTTGTAATTTCTTTTACATAACCCTTGACATATCAAAAAAAAAAGACTATAATTTCGGCTCCATTTCACCAATGCCGGCATAGCTCAGTTGGCTAGAGCAGCTGATTTGTAATCAGCAGGCCCGGGGTTCAAGTCCTCGTGCCGGCACCATTGAATGAAATCGGAATGAATACCATTTATCAGTGTTAGACCAGATACGGCCGTGGTGAGATACTCAAGTGGCCAACGAGGGCAGACTGTAAATCTGCTGATTTTTATCTTCGAAGGTTCGAATCCTTCTCTCACCACCATCTGCGGGAATAGCTCAGTTGGCTAGAGCGTCAGCCTTCCAAGCTGAATGTCGCGAGTTCG
>JAABPY010000121.1 GCA_011391735.1 Sulfuricurvum sp.
CTATGTTATCCGTGCGATGGGTGAAAAAGGGATTGATATATCAGATAATAAAACTAAAGGGGTATTTAATCTCTATAAAGAGGGACGAACCTTTAGCCATGTTATTACCGTTTGTGATGCCCAAGCGGCTCAGCGATGTCCGATCTTTCCAGGTATCAGCCGAATTATTATGTGGAGCTTCCCTGATCCATCAACTTTCACTGGAAGCGATGAGGAGATTATGGATCAAGTATGTGCTGTACGTGATACGATCGAAGTAAAAGTAAAAGCTTTTATTGATAATCCGCTTGCAGAGAATCTCTTATAATTTTAGCCGTTCCCCTTTTTTCTGTACCTTTACCATAATGAATCTCCCCATCTAGTAGTAATGTCTGGGCAAAATGGGACTTTGTCCCTGAGGGGAAACTAGGATCATTGAGTAAGACAGAGATTTTATTACTTTTATTTTTTTCGATAAGCTTTTTGAGTGTCCCTTCTCCCATGCCGTAGGCAAAATCGGCTAAATACCAGCTCCCAAACTCTTTTTTAAGGCTTTTAAGACAAGCAATAGCGGCATCAGTGGAGCGGTCAATGTCAAATCGTTCATCTTTTCCCTTTTTGGTATTGAGACCGAAATTGTGACCGCTTAGAACGGTGAATTGCCACAATCCTGCTGTCCCTGGACCCCGTGCGCGGGGATTAAAATGGGATTCGGTGTAGGGGATGAGAGAGAAGAAGAGGGGGACGTTCTCTTTTTTGAATTTCTCTTCCACCTCTTTATACTCTTTTGTCGTCTCTTGATACCGTTTGTAGTGACTTTCGACGCTTGAAGCGTGTTTTTTTTGTATATCGGAGAGGGCTTTGATGGTTTCGAATGGTTCGCTTACCCCTAAAGAGGAGAGGGAGGCGTTGAGAGAGGAAGATGTTGCATAGAGCGTTGTTAATCCTATCGTCCCTAATCCAATGAGAAGCGATAGGAATTTTTTCATGCTTCGATGTAATCCAAATCTTTATGAAATGTTTCGTGGGTGTAATAAAGGGCGATGGCACCAAGGGCAAAACAGACCGTTCCGACGATTGCCCCTGCCCCTAGTACCCCATAGCTATCCTTGAGGGCGATAAAAGAGAGGGTGATGGGGACAACGGCACCACGGACGAAGTTGGGGGCAGTTGTTGCAACGGTGGCACGGATATTGGTTCCGAACTGTTCCGCTGCCATTGTGATAAAAAGAGCCCAATAACCGCAAAAGATCCCAAGGGCAAAGCAACTCCAATAAAAGGCATCAGGGGTGGCACCCGTGAGGGTGTAGTACCACAAAACACTCACTGCCGAAAGAGCTAGAAAAAGGGCAAACGCTTTTTTACGGCTTTTGAGTTTTTGGGAGAGATAACCGCTGCCAAAATCACCGATAGCCAGTCCGATGTAACAATACATAAGAGCCGTCCCCGCACTCACCTCACCGCTGATTTGAAGTGCTTTGGCAAATTCGGGGGAGAACATCACCAAAATACCGACAACAAACCACAACGGTACTCCTATGGCTATTGTTTTAAGATATTTACTCAGTAAGATGCGATTTTTAAAAAGGGAGAAAAAATCACCCCGCTTAATATTTTCGCTAAGATTGTGTTCAAACATCCCCGATTCCCGTACTTTTAGACGGAGGATGAGAAGGGAGAATCCAAGCAGTCCTCCGAAAATATAGGCACTGCGCCAATCGGAGTATTGGGCAACAAATTTGGCAGCAACAACTCCAAGAACTCCGAAGCTAGCAATGGTCATAACCCCATATCCCCGTAGGTGTTTGGGGAGGATTTCAGCAACGAGGGTCACTCCCGCGCCCAATTCCCCTGCAAGCCCGATCCCTGCGATGAAACGTAAAACGGCGTATTGTTCGACATTGGTGACAAAGGCGTTGAGGAAATTGGCAACGGAGTAGAGGATGATGGAGGCGAACAGTACCGAAAGTCGCCCTTTTTTGTCCCCCAATATCCCCCATAAAATTCCACCAATAAGCATCCCACCCATTTGCATATTGAGGATTGTTGAACCCCATTGGGTAATTTCATCCCCTTTGAGCCCCAGCTCGGTGAGACTAGCAACACGGACAACTCCAAATAAAATAAGGTCATAAATATCGACAAAATACCCCATCGCAATGACAATAACAGGCAACGTCAATACGTGACGAATAACAGACATAGAGGATACGGACATTAAGGCTCCAAAAATAGGTTGATTTATTATAAAGGTTTTTGGCTTAATGGGACGTACAATTTCTCCCTTGCGCTTTGGCGGCATAGAGGTGAGTATCGGACTCTTTGATGGCTTCGTCGATAGTGGAAAACTTTTTGGTCGTAAAACCAGCTGAAATGGTGATGGAAAGTGAGGTGCATAAAGTTGCTGTTTCTACACGCAAGGGTGAGCGTTCAATGAGAATACGGAGATTCTCAATGATTTGGAACATTTGGTGATCGTCTACGTTCGTAACGAGGAGACAAAACTCTTCCCCTCCGAAACGGGTGACGAGATCACTTTTACGCATCGTTTTTTCAAGGAGGGTGGCAATATGTTTGAGGGCAAGATCACCCACATCATGACCAAACTCATCATTAACTTTTTTGAAAAAATCAATATCGATCATTGCCACCCCAAGGGTCATCGTTCCACGGCTAACTTGATGAAAGAGCTGTTTGGCAACCTCAAAAAGGTAACGGCGATTGTATAAACCCGTCAGAAAGTCTTTGACGGCTATTTCACGCGCCATTCGTAAATGAGCCATTAGTTCAAGGTTGCCGATAACACGGAGGGTAAACTCCTCTTCACTGTAGTTGAAGGGGATATAGTCATTTGCCCCATTTTTGAGAAACTCAATGGGGAGTTTTTTATTGGTATCGCTGGAGTATCCGATAATTGTCATTTTATCGCTGCAGTAGAATTGACGAATTTTGGAGGTCAGGTTGACTCCATTGTTCCCATCTGATTGCATATGGTAGTCGGTAAGGACGAGGCGAATATCGGGATTATCGGAGAGAATAATCATTGCATCCTCAATATTGGAGGCATGAACGACACCGATTTGAAGACGGCTA
>JAABPY010000122.1 GCA_011391735.1 Sulfuricurvum sp.
AAATTCGGAATCATCAACAACAAGGGCACGGATGAATTGATTCTCATACAACCCTGCCACTAAACGCAAGGCGTACTGAAAATTGTTAAGACTGCTTTTGAGAATGTAATCAACAATGGGTTTGCCCATGACAAATTGGCGTAGCTCCTCATTGTATTGTCCTGTGAATACGATGGTCGCTATCCCCTCACCAATGAGAAGATCAACAATCTCTCCATTGGGGGCATCGGGAAGTACCAAATCAGCAAGGGCAACAAAGATGTCTTCACGAGCATATTTCAATATCTCGACTGCTTCTTGCAGGGATGAAGCGGTTAATATTGGAAAATTAAACCGCTCTTTAAGGGAATCAACTTCGTAGGTGAGCATGGCTAGACTATCTTCAATAACTAAAATTTTTTTGCTGTTCATCGTGTTCTCTCCATATCAGTAGCTGTTGATCTCTTCGAAAGAGAAGAGGGTGTCAATGTCGATTACCAAAACATGACGATGGTCAATATCGGCAACTCCTTGTAAAAACTTTCGGTTGATAAACAAAGCATCATTGGAGAGGTCGATAAGGGTGTGTGGATTAAAATTGGCCAACGCATCTATGGCATCCACAATAATAGCAACCATTCGTCCATCCGATGTTTTGGTCGTGATAATGAGGGTCGTATCCGTATAAAGGGGCGTTATGGAAGAATCAAAGCGACGATGAAGATCAATGACGGGGACAATCTCTCCACGGATATTGATCACCCCTTGTACGAAGGGTTGGGTATTGGGAAGGGGGGTGGGGGTTTCGTAAGTTTTAATCTCACGAACTTTTGTCACCTCTATCCCATAAAATTCTTCAGAGAGGGTAAAAATAATTAATTCACTCATACTAAGTGCCCCATCTCTTTGATTAGCGTTGGTTGATCATTCAAAACTTTGAATACTTCGTGGTTAAGAATCAAGATCGAATGTTCGCTATTTTGGATATACCCTTGCAAAAGTTGGCTGTTAAGTTCCGATTCAATCCCCTCCGCCGATAAAATAGCACTCTCATCCACATTTTGAATATCCTCAACGCTGTCTACGAGGAGTCCAAGTAGTTTTCCACTGGAAAGTTTGGTCGCAATAATGAGAGTTTTATCATGATAGACAGGGGCACTATTGGTTTCAAAACGGATGCGCAAATCAATAATGGGCATCGCTTGCCCTCTTGTTTGGATTAGCCCCACCATCCAAGCTTGGCTGTCAGGGAGTTTTGTAAACCCTGTATAGGTGATGATTTCACGGATATGGTTAAGGGGTATGGCATAACGCTGCGAAGAGACGGTAAAGATGATGAGTTCCATTAGACTATCCCCTTACTATGTTTGTAGATTGCGGTAATGGCAACAACATCCAAAATAAGACCAATGCTCCCATCTCCTCGAATGGAGGCACCGCTAAACCCTTTGATCGCTTTGAAGTTTTTATCGATGGGCTTAATTACGACTTGTTGCTGATTGAGAAAAATATCGATAAAAAGGGCAACTTTGGAGGTACCGTAACGGACAATAATCAACATCCCCTCACTCAACGATTTCACAGGGGTCTCGATATTGAAAATAGTGTGAAGTCGTATAATGGGGATCGCCTCTTCACGTAAAATGAGTATCTCATTGTTTTTATTCCCCATCGATTGTATCATCGACGTTTGGGGTTGAAGCGATTCGATAATGACTGAGAGGGGCAAAAAGAAATGGGAATTTCCAATAACAACGGTCAACACATCCACAATCGCCAAGGTCAAAGGGAGTAGCAATCGAAAGAGGGAACCCTCACCAAGGGTACTGTCGATTTGGATACTCCCTCCCAAACGGTTGATATTAGAGCGGACAACGTCCATCCCCACCCCTCGTCCTGAAAGGTCGGTAATATCAGTCGTGGTCGTAAACCCTGGTTCGAAAATGAGGTTTATTTTCTCTTTGTGAGAGAGTGTGAGGGCTTTATCTTTGGTGAGGATATTCATGGCAATCGCTTTTTCAACGATTCTTTGGGTATCGATCCCCTTTCCATCATCATGGATACTAATGATAATTTGCTCATTCGCCTGCATCGCCTCAATTGTAATCGTCCCCTCTATGGGTTTGCCTAACTGTACTCTTTGATCAGATGGCTCGATTCCATGGTCGCACGCATTGCGGATGATGTGCATCAACGGGTCACTTAGCCCCTCAATCATCGCCTTATCAATTTCAACGTCACTCCCACTTGTTTTGAAAAGAATCTCTTTGTGGAGGGTTTTTGCAATATCTCGAATAAGCTTTGGGAATTTTGAATAAACCTGTTCCATGGGAACCATCCGTGTACTCATTACAGAGTCTTGAAGATCGCGAATGGTGTGTTGCAAGAACCCGATGCGCTCATTAAATCCATTTTTTATTTTTTGATCGGTGAGATTATCCGCATACTGCTCTAACATAGACATGGCAATGACCAGCTCACCGATGCCATTCATAAGGTTATCAATCTTCTCTAAATTGACACGGATGGAGGCGTTACCGACCAAATGGGGCTCTTTAGTAGGGGGTTCGGCCTTCGTTTTTGGCTCAATTACAAGGAGAGGGGAGGCTATTTCTGGTTTTAGAACTTTTTTAAAAAAACCAAATGTTTCCCCCTCTCGTGCGTGAACAGGAGCTTTTTCTAGTATAACGCTTTGTTGTGTTGGAGGAGGGGCATTTAAATAGGTACGGAGAATTATGAGATAAGGGGAACATTTGGACTGGAAAAGCTCTTCATTGATCTCTTTTGCGATTTCCAATGTAAGGATTTCATTAAGAAGCTCGTACCCCTCTATGAGATTCTCCCCAATTTGAGGAGTATAAAGGAGGGCTTCATGCCGCATTGCATCCAAAAAATTTTCAAGTTCGTGAGCAAGTTTTGAAAAATAGAGAAACCCAATGGAGGAGGAGTTCCCTTTTAGGGTATGGAGATAGCGAAAAAGATCGTTGATCTCTTCGGAGGTGATAGCAATGTTTTGTTCTAGGGCAAGGAGGAGCTTTTCAATTTTTTCGAGTGTCTCTCGTGATTCATCAATGAATAGATCGATAAATCGAGACATATTGAAAGGGGCAATCACGGATGTTCCTGTAAAATGGTCGTGACCACATGGAGAAGGTCATCGGGTAAAAAAGGTTTGATTATCCACGCCCACGCCCCTGCATCTCTCCCTTTTGATTTCATCTCATCACTGGATTCAGTGGTGAGGACGATGATAGGTATCGATGACGTTTTTTCCTCTTTTTGGAGTGCTTGGCATAGCTGTATCCCATCCATACGGGGCATATTAATATCGGTAATAATCAAATCAAATGGATGCGCTGCGATTTTTTCGAGGGCATCAACGCCATCTTCTGCTTGGATGAGGGCTGTGTAGCCAGCGCACTCAAGGGCGTATGTCACAATATCTCGCATCATACGAGAATCATCGACGATTAAGATAGAGGGGTTGAGGTTCAAAATGACTCCCATTGCTCATCACCGTTATGGGAACTTCTTGCGGTGGAGGGGATATGTTGACGAGAGTTTTTTGCTGCTTTGGTGATGGCTTGGCGATAGTGGATATTTTTGTGAATGGAGCTCTTTTGCTCACTTTTAGTAGCCATCTCCATCTCCCGTTGATGATAGGTGCGGATAATAGACTCTTTGTTCGTAAACTCTTTTTGCATCGCATCCGCAGTGAGTGCCTGCGCCAAAAGTGAGACTTGAGAAGAGATGGCATCGGTATCATTGGACATATCGGCATTTTCTTGGGTCATATGATCCAGTTGCACGACAGCATCATTGATCTGCTCTATCCCGTGCATTTGTTCTTTATTGGCATAAGCGACATCGTTGACCAAATCGGTGGTTTCATTGATTTTGAAGGCGATTTTACGGAACCCTTCGATCATTTTTGCCGAGATTTCGGAACCGCTGTTGGCTTTATTTTTGGCTTCATTGGTGAGCTGTTTAATCGTTTTTGCAGCTTCGGCACTTTTGTTGGCAAGTGAGCGTACCTCTTGGGCTACAACGGCGAACCCTTTGCCTGCTTCTCCTGCCGTTGCTGCTTCGACAGCAGCATTGAGGGAGAGGATATTGGTTTGGAATGCGATATTTTCGATAATGGCAACGGCTTCGTTGATGGAGGTAGTTGCTTGAACAATCTCATCCATGGAGCGAACCGTTTGGGTGGCAAGCTGTTCCCCCTCTTGGGTTGCACTGCGTGCTTCATTGGCACGGATTGCCATTGTGGAGGCTTTATCAGTGTTGGAGCCGATGTTACTGGTGATTTGCTCCAGTGCGGAACTGGTCTCTTCGAGGCTTGCTGCTTGTTCGTTGCTAGCATGAGAGAGCTGTTCGACGAAATTTTTCAAGATCATCGCTTGATATTTGAGGTTTAAGCCACTCTCAAAATTTTGACCAAGGGTTTTATCCATAACATCACCAAGAGTATTGACTCCATTAATGAGAACCTCCATCTCTCCATGGAGATTTTTGTGGGGGATTCTCCCTGTGAAGTCGTTATTCGTATAGCTTTTTATGATTGTTAGAATAGAGGCGATATGGTCGTTAAGGGAGTCGAACATCGTGTTAAATGTGTGTTGTAGCTCTTGTAATTGAGGATTATTGGGGAGGGTAGTGATCTTGCCGTCGAGATATCCCTCTTGAACCCTACGAGCTACGTGAAGAGTATCTTTCATCATCATTTCATCTTTGATTAACCCCTCTTGAATTATTGTAATATTCTGATTAATGATCTGCGCCATCTCTCCAAATTCATCTTTTGAATTCAGAGGTATCGTTTCGGCAAATTCACTTTTTTTGTTGAGATAATCAAAAAATTTAAGAAGTCCATCACGAGTCATTTTGACAGAGACAACAATTTGGTGGTTGACGAGGTAAAAAATAATCATAATAATAAGCAATGAAGCAAATTGCCCGATAATCATTTGAGTCGTTGCCGTGTGCATCATTGCAATAAAATCTTTTTCACTTTGTTGAGTAGCTAAAGTTCTATCCGCAGTTTGTTGGAGGAGGAGTTTTTTAAAGGAACGCCATAATAGTGTGTTTTCTAAAAGTTGTTCTCGAGTGAGTCGGTGATGGGTTAAGGATTGTTGGTACAATGTATGGGTATTTTCGTTAAAAACTTTATAACTACTTAGCAGATTTGTATGAATAGCAGGATTATTGTGTTGAAGATTTTGCATCATCTTACCAAGTTCGGTGATTGCTTTAGCAAGATTATTAATGGCAACTTTATCATTGGCGTTGATATGGATGTTGCGAAGTGCTTGCCCTGTTTGTAACGATTCTCCTACGATGCGCAAAAGTTGTTCTTGCGTTTGTGCTATTTGGATACTTTTTTCATAATCAGCGAGGATCGTTTGCGATTTCGTATTGGCAATAAATCCTAACAAAAGAATCATGAATACAATTAGTGCTGAAAGGGCGAGGAATTTGAGTTGAATATTGAGGTTTTTCATAGGTCACCTTTAGTTATGATAATCAAGAGAGTATTCTACTATAAAGACATTGCAAACAGGTTGCAAAAACGGTTAAATTATGAATTTAGCCCCTTTTTTGAGGGAAAAATACTCTATTTTTCTAATAATCTCTGAAATAGGGAGAATTTCGCTAATAGCATTGGCTTCGATTGCTTTTTTGGGCATTCCGAATACGATCGAGGTTTTTTCATCCTGTGCGATTGTCCATGCCCCATTGGCATGAAGCTCACCTATTCCTATAACCCCATCATCCCCCATTCCTGTCATAATAATCCCCAAAGCATTTTTCCCAAAAGTGTTATTGACAGAGCGAAATAAAATATCGGCACTAGGGCGATGACGACTGATACGAGGACCCTCAATAACACTCACAAATCCTTGGTGGGAAGGTTTTCCTGAAGGGGAGACGATAAGGTGGTTTTCTCCCCCTGCCAAATAGATGGTATTGGGCTCTATGGGCAGCGATTGGGTCACTTCGACGACATTGAGATTTGTAAGGGTGGAGAGGCGTTGAATAAAGCTGTGGGCAAATCCATGAGGAATATGCTGAACGATAAAAATAGGGGGAGTTTGGGTTGGAAGCGCAGAGACGATGGAGCTAATCGCCTCTACCCCCCCCGTACTTGCTGCTATGGCTATGGCAGGATAAACCCCAATTTTTAAGGGTTTGGAGGCAAGGAGAACATCGGGGGAGAGTTTTTGTTGCGAATCATCGGCACTGGGGCGATGATCTTTTTGGCGGTAACGATCGTAGAGATAGGTAAAATTGAGCATTGTTGATTGAAGCCTCTGTATGAATTCGTTCGGATTCTCACCTGTACGTGTTTTTTCGACAAATCCCAATGCGCCATCTTCGTAGGCCTCTTTACCGCGCGTTGGATCACTAGAGAGGATAAAGGAGGGCATGGGATGAAGACGCATGAGATTGCGTAAAAACACAATCCCGTCCATTTTGGGCATATTGATATCAATGGTAACCAAATCGGGTTTATACTCCTTGATCTTTTCACGTGCATCGTACGCATCTTCTGCGGTGGCGACTACTTCAAACTCCTCAAAAGAATTGATGATTTGTTCCAAAAACTGACGATAAAAAGGGGAATCATCAACCACTACGACGCGATACATGGTTCATTCCTAGGGTCAATTTCACTAATTTTTTTAAAGATAGAGGGACCAATTTTTTCGATATAGGGGAAAAGGGTGATGGGGGTTTCGGAATGACCTGTATAGAGTGTTCCCCCTATCTTAAGAGTACTAAAAAGTTTGCGAAGCACTTTGTCTTGATTTGGTGCATCAAAGTAGATAAGGACATTACGGCAAAAGATAACATCAAAACAAATGGATCCAAATGCGCTTTCGTGATCGAGGAGATTGTGTTGTTTGAAATTTGTTATTTTTTTCATCGTCTCATTGGCACGAATAAGGGGGTGTTGGTATTCACTGATAATACGGCGTTGAAAATAGTGGTGTGGTTGAATCCATTGAGGGAAAGGGGAATCGCTTTCGATAAGGTTATAGATCCCTGCTTTAGCTGTTTCTAAAACATCGGTATCAATATCGGTCGCATAAACAGTGGCATTGATCGCCTTTGGATGGTTTATTTGGTAGTGCAAGAATGTCATCGCAATAGAGTAGGGTTCCTCCCCAGTAGAGGAGGCACTTGAATAGATTTTTATCTCATTGGATTGGGAAAAGTGTTCAGGAAAGACACGACTACGAAGATCATCAAAATGGATAAGCTCACGAAAAAAAGAGGTTTTATTCGTTGTAAAGGCATTAATAAATTCTTGAACGTACTCTCCACGAGCAACAGCATCAAGCATATCACTCAAATTTTTAAAGGCAGATTGGCTGCGATAGAGTTTTTTGAGCCGATTAAGGATAAGATGCTCTTTTTGATCCCCTAAATGGTTCCCGAAAAATTTCTGATTCAGTTCTCGAACCAACTTTATATCTGAACGTGTAATTTCCATTATTCTTACCTATGAATTCTAGTGTAAGAGATTGTAGCGTAAATCAAAGAAAATCACGCTATTAATGGGATAAGGTTCGATATGGTATAGTAATACATCAAACGTGAGTCGAAGAAGGGATTTATTATGTATCAAGAACGGAAAGATATTATTCGCTATGCGTTGGATTTTAATGTTTCGGATATTAATACCTATTCTGGGTACAAGGGTGATTTAATTGTCAAAATCACCATAAAAGACAGAGACGCTCTGGTTGCGATACGCAAATATGCCTTCTCCCTAGGGATTAAAGAAGTTGTTATCAAACAAAATAAAGACCTTCTTTTGTATGAAATATATTGTGTTACGAATGATGAGGCGGTGTACCATATTAAAAAAGGGGATGTGGATACCTCCTTTAATCCCCCCTCTAAGGCTGACTGGGATATTTGGGCATCGGAGTAATTTTTGTTGCCGTTAAAAAGAGATAATCTTTCCCTGTAACGGTGACTCGAAATTTTTTCTGTTGCAGATATTTTTTGCAGTAATACATATCTTTTATGACGATTGACATCTCGGAATAAGGGTAATTAGGGGCTTTGGCTCCATAAATCATCTCACCCCCCATCCAACGACAGTTCGGGAATCCTAAAATCATTGCTCCCTCAGGATTGAGATACTCTTGGAAAAGTCTCATAAAAAAAGGTTTAAAATCAATTCCACTACTTTGCAATGTTCCTATGGTGATGATAAGGTCAAACTTTCCCAAATCAAGGATAGCAAGATTATTAATATCGTGGACGTAAAACAGTGCATTCCCCTCACTGAACCGCTTCCGTGCAACGTCGATGGCACTTTGGGAATGGTCGATACCGACGAGTTCAAGTTTGGCGTATTCTTCGCACGAGAGGATTTGACGGATAAGATCAAATTCATCGCCCGTATTGATTCCCAAATTAAGAATTCGTTTTTTTTCTCCCACTTTGACACTTTTTAATGCACGTAGATACGGAGATAAAAACGCTGGTTCTTCATTTTTACAGATAGCGGCAAATCGTGATGCTGACCCGTATTTCTCCTCTTTTTCCTCACTGTGATGAAATGAGTCACTGAGGTCGAGTTTCTCATAGGTGATAGCGACAGTATGATCAGATAAAGGCTTTGGGGTGAGCATACGGCAAAAAAGAAGCTCCCCTAAATCGCTCCATGCTTTATAGCTTCGATAAAGATACGTTTGATTCTCTAGGGTAACGTGCTCCCCTGCATAGCTTCCTTTTGAAATATCAGGATTGAGCACTTCGAAGGTGAGCGTGTTGGACTCTTTGAGCATTGTGTGCGCATAGCTGAGGATATCGGTGAGGGGTTGGGTTGTGAAGGTTTTCAAGAGAATAAATCTTGAAGTTTTTGTTTGAGGGTGGTGAAGTTTTCGTGGCTGAAGTCGAAAGGGTATTTATTATGTTTATAAAATGAATTATAAACCCATTTATCTATAAGCTCATATTGAAAACATTTTTTGAATGATTCTATACATTTTTTTTGTTCATTATTAAGAACAGATAATAAAAATGACTCTAAATATCCCTCTTGTTTTTCATCACACATAATATAATAATCAATAGGCATATTAAACTCTAAATTCTCTATTAGCTCTTTGATTTTTTGTTCAGAAGCTTCATAGCCTCTATTGGGATTGGGGTCTTTTTTATTGTCTGCATCAACAACCAATAGCATAGCATCAAGTTTGTTTTGCATTTTTTCTATCTCATCATAATAGGAATGAGAAATATTGAAAAGATTATCTTTCCCTTGAAAATCATAGTAGATAACTTCATTTTTTGAAAGCTTATACTCCTCTAATAAACTATCAAAAAACTCTCCATCAGATTTTCCCTCATACGCAATAATTACCATCCACGAACCTCATTACCAAGTTTAATATATCTTAAGAACATCTCATTATTCATTACGATAGAATCTACGTTATTTTCTTTATTGCGCCCTAATTCGATAAAGGTAATCTCTTCATCCTCTAATTTTTTCGCCACTCGTGCATACGATTCGATACACTCTTTGGAATGGGTTGTAGCGAAAACTTGGACGTTTTGTTCTCTAGAGATAGTCAAAATGAGTTCCCATAATTTGTCTAAATTTGTATAATGGATACCATTTTCGATTTCATCGATAAATAAGTAACTATTTTTAGTAGCATATAAAGAAGTTATAATAGAAATATATTGTTTAACACCATCTCCAAATTTATTTAACTCATAATATTCATTGTCTTTTTTTTGTTTAATATATGGTTTATCACTAATAATTTTAAATCGTAAGATATTTTCATCAAACTTTTGTAAATAATCATTAATTAAATTGTCTTTATCTTGAAATTGTACGGATTTATAAACCTCTTTTAATTCATAATTTGTAAAACCAAAATTATCTATAAAAAGAACATCTCCATTTTTTTTAAAAGTTATTTTTGTATCAAAACTTATCTCTTCTATTTTTTCATTTAGTGTTATACCAAGTTGGTTGTTTATAATATTATCATTAAATTTATAACTTATTTTATTGATAGAATTAAGATCAAAAGATTTATATTGGGCTAATATTTCAATAATGTTAATTTCATTATCATTAATATTTAATCTGTCTCTATTTCTTTCAATTATTGATAATGCGTATAATAAATTAGAAGTATTCTTAGAATAAACATTCACATAAACAGCCTCCATAAAAGCCGTTTTCCCAACATTATTCTTCCCACCAATGAGATTAACTCGTCCAAAACCTTCAGCGGTGAAATTCTCAAAACATTTAAAATTTTTAATTTCGATATTTTTGATGAAATGTTCGCTCATATTTAAGCCCTTTGATTCGGTAAAAAAGTGCCCTTATTGTACACTTTTTTGTATCCTATAGAGCTTACGAAGCTTCGCATCCAAGGGTGCTAAGGCTTTATACAATGCGGGGACAACGAGGAGGCTGGTAAGTGTCGAGAGGAGCAGACCACAGATGACGGCAACCCCCATCGGTCCTTTGACCCCTGAACCTTCCCCGACCGAGAGGGCGAGTGGTAGCATTCCGAAACACATTGCCGTAGTGGTCATGAGAATAGGGCGTAAACGCGATACTCCTGCTTCTACGATTGCTTCATCGAGAGGTTTTCCTGTCTCCACCAGTTTGTTCGCCGCATCGACGACGAGGGTAGAGTTTTTCCCAACAAGACCCAAGAGGAGCATCAGTCCCATCATACTAAAGAGAGACATATTCATCCCAGCAGCCCACAGACCGATAAATGCCCCCGTAAAGCTCAGTGGTAACGCACTCATAATGATGAGGGGTTGTAGAGGTGATTCATACAAAGCGGCGAGGATCAAATAGATCATTACGAGTGCCGCACCAATCGCCATACCGAATGCTTCATTACTCTCTTGCATATGTTTGGCATCGCCGTCAAGTTCAAAAGCTACCCCTTTATCCAACCACTCATTTTGACGCTCATTGACAATTCTGACGAGTTTATCCAGTGGTATGGCTTTGGTGATGTCGGCTCCGACGATTACTTTTTTGAGACGGTCAAATCGCTTGATGGTGGTTGGAGCTTCAGATGTGGTGATGGTAATGACGGAGGAGAGGCGTATGGTACCACCTGATGCAGTACGAACACTCAGAGCGTTGAGGATGTCACTATTTTCTCGATTCATATCATCAAGCCTCATAACCACATCATACTCTTTCCCTTGGTCACGGATAAAGGTGATCGTTGCTTCCCCTGAATAGGCACTGGCGATAATTCGAGCAATCTCATCGACATTGACCCCAAGGCGTGCGGCGTTTTGGGTGAGGATGGTGATGGAGAGTTGGGGTGCTTTGGGTTGGATATTGCTTTGAACATCCGTTGTCCCCTCAATACTTTTGAGAAGTTGCATCAGTTTTTGTGCCGATATTTCTGCCTCTTGTGCTGTGGTGGCTTTTAAGATCACTTGATATGGGGTGTTGATTTCGTACCCCGCTATGTCATTGACTTCGGTAACACTGGACATCGTAAAGCCCTTTATTGCTGCTAGAATTTTACGAGTCTCTTTCATTAGGTCACTTTGACTGAGAGAGCGTTGATCGAGGGGTTTGAGGCGGACATAGAGGGAGGACTCATTCACTTTTTGATCGGTTCCTCGTCCTACGTAGAGGGTACAGTATTCGACCTCTTTGAGTGCCGTGATACGGTGTTGTGCATCCAAGGAGAGCTGTTTCATGGCATGGATACTGGTTCCTGCTGGTGCTTTGAGGGTGACATCAAACTGGCTTTTATCCTCTTTGGGCATAAACACCATCCCTAACGTCCCTGAAAGGATGATCGAGACGACAAAAACACCCAATGCACCAACAAGGGTTGTTTTTTTGTATTTCAGCACACCGTGGATAAGGGTACGGTAAATCTCCTCCATACGGATGAAAAATGGCTCGGTACGATGATAAAAACCACTATGTTCCCCTTTGGCAATTTGGGAAGCAATCATCGGGATGAGGGTCACTGCGATGATAAAGGAGACTACGATAGCGGCGATAATCGTCACTCCGAAACTGGTGAAGAAGCGTCCGACGATACCGCTTATTTTGGCAACGGGGACGAAAACAGCAAGGAGCATGGCTGAAATAGCAACGATGGAGAAGATGATTTCACTTACCCCTTCGATGGAAGCATTGAGACGATCACGCCCCGCTTCAAGCCGTTTGAAAATATTCTCGATAACAACGATGGCATCGTCGATAATAATCCCGATAGCGAGGGTGAGGGCGGTGAGGGTGAGGAGGTTGAAGGTCTGACCGCTCCATCCCATAATGGCGAATACCCCAAAAATCGACACGGGGAGCGAAGCAGCAGCGATGAGGGTGAGGGTGATATTGCGCAAGAAGAGGAAGATCACTAGTGAAGCGAGAATAGAACCTAAAATAAGATCAAACTGCACGCCACTAAGGGTTGCACGGATGTATTGGGTCGAATCTTGAAGTGGGGTGAGCGTCATCGACGGCTCTAACGTCTGAAGTGTTGGGAGTTGTTTACGCACGGTATCGGCGATGGCAATTTCATTGGCTCCTGTCATTTTTTTGACCATCAGCAAAACACCTGATTTTCCATCCAATGCGGCGAAACTTCTCTCTTGGGCGAGGGTATCACTGACCGTCGCAACATCTCCTAGGCTCAACCCCTCTGCGATACGTAAACCCCGTAAGTCGGTAACGGTTTTACTGTCATTATCGATTAAAAGTTGGGTTTCATTGGTTGATGTGATCGTTTTCCCCCCATCCATACGGATATTTTGGGCACGTATTTTTTGGGTAATATCATTGAGCGTCAGATTGTATTTCAAAAGCAGTGACGGATTAGGGGTAATGAGGATCTGCTTTTTACGCAATCCTGCTATGGTGACCCCTCCGACCCCTTCGATTTGTTGTAATCGTGGTTTGAGAATTTCATCGGCGTGTTTCATTATCTTTTGGGGTTCGCTTCCTGCCAAAAAGAGGGTGATGACGGGGGCGGAATTAAGAGAGTGTTTATCCACCGAGGGTTTATCGACTTCATTGGGGAGCTGTAAACTGGAAACTTTATCACGAACATCGTTCACCGCTTCATCAAGATCTTTGGAGAGTTTGAACTGGGCGACGACGACACTCACCCCTTTGGAACTGTCAGAACTGAGTGTTTCGAGTCCTGAAATACCGCTTATTGCCTCTTCAATCTTGTCACTTACTTTGCTCTCAACGATATCGGCATTGGCTCCTTTGTAGGTGGTGGTAACGATAACAATCGGGAAATCGACATTGGGATAGAGTCCAGAGGGCATACTCGAGCGTTCGACTAACCCGAAGAAGATAAGGGCGAGGGCGAACATAAGGGTCGTAATAGGGCGGAGAATGGCAAATTTGTACATACAGTTCCCTATTTGGATTGAATAAATCCGTCACCAAATGTACCGGGACGAAGATTAGAACCACTAGCTTCTGCGGTTATTTGACGCGTTTTTGTATTGACGGAAGGATATATTTTAGTAATTTTTGAACATTTCCCTGTCACTTGTCCATCAACAGCGAGACAAAAACGATCACCAATTCTGACTTGCGAACCGAATTTGGAATCGTATTGTAAAAGAAGCTTGGTTTGATCGCTAAGAAGTTTAAAAAGTGGTGTTCCCCCCATGGAGCTGACCATATCCCCTGTTTCAATATTTTTTTCGGCAATACTTCCCGCAAAAGGGGCATACAGAGCCATTTTTGAGAGTTTTTGCCCATACAAGGCAACCCCAAGATGTGCTCTCTCTCGTTGAGAAATTTTGGTATCGAGTTCCATTTTCAGTTTATCAAGGGTATTTTTATCGAATACTTGAGCACTTTTTTCATAACGGGCATATTGGTCGCTCAAAAAAGTAGTCTCTTTGGTAAGAGCCACTAAATCCGCTTTTGCCATTTGTAAGGAGAGTTTCTCTTCGGTATTCTCAAGCTGAAGAAGAAGAGAGCCTTTTTTGACATGATCGCCTGTTTGGACGAAGAGTTTTTGTACAATTCCAGAACTGTTCATCCCCAGTGAGGCTTCACGCAGTGCGGAGGATTCAAACGTAGCGTAAACATCTCCCCATAGTGTTAGTGCGCTTAGGGCGCAAATGAGTGCAATTTTCATTATTTTTTCTCCTCTATTAGTGTCATGAGATCAATTCCGTAGGTATACGCTACGTTGGCTTTGGAAATTTGGAGTGCGTTGCGGGAGCTTTGAACTTTTGCACGCGATTGACTCAAAGAGCTTAGTTCGCTCAAATAAGTGGTGGTGTTGACCAATCCTGCTTCAAAGCTGTTTGATGGTTTTAAACGCCTCATTGCGTGCTGCTTCTTCTGCTTTTGCTGCAGTGTACGCACTTTGGGAAGCATTGAGCGTCATAGTGGCAATATCGGCTTCATTTTGGAGACTTTTTGCTTTATATTCAACCATCTTTTGCGCTTTTAAGGTTGTGAGACGGGCTTGCTCTTTTTCTTTGGCGATACTCCCCATATCAAAAAGGGTCATCGAAACAGATGCGGAGATCTCGTTTTGACGCTCAGGCTGGATATTGGCTCCCCCCATCGTATTGTAATCGTTGTAATTCATTTCACGATGCTTCGCTTGTAGACTTACGGTTGGAAGATAAGTATATCGTCCCTCACTATGATGAAGTGTTTCGATCATAGCACGATCACTTTGAAGATCGTGACGTTCGATTTTTTCGGCAAGGGGAGTATTGAGCTCTTTGTATTCCAAGGACTCGATAGTTATACCACTGAGAAGTTCGAGATTTTTACGACTCCGTTGCAACGCAATATTTTGGCTTTGCTCATCATAGTCGGCTTCAAGCTTGGAGGCAATGAGGGATTTGAGGATATCGTTGGTTGCTAAATCATTTTTGACAAGTACCTTGAAACGCTCCACTTGTGCAGAGAGTTCTACTTTTTTATCTCGTAGAGCATCCAAACGAGCGTGTGCATCAAAATAGTCATAATAGGCAATGATAGTCTCCAAAAGAACATTTTGCTCCTCTTGTGCCATGGTTTGATTGGTTTGGGTGATGGCAGAATGAACGGCATCCATCGCGGCTTCACGTCGTAGTCCATCGAAGAGGGTCACTTCTGTCCCGATCTCTATCCCTTGTGTCGTTTTGGGTTCAAATGCAGTCGTTTTGTCTTTTTTGCGGTAAAGGGCGGTAGCGCTGAGCGTTGGATAATAAGCGGCTTTTATTTGCTCAAGCTGTTCATGTGCCTTTTGGGTTTCGATTCGAGCGGATTCGACTCGAAGATTGTTTTTGGCAACGGGAAGGAGGGTAGCTAGATCAGCGGACATTAGAGTGTGGGTGGTGAGAAGGAGGAGTGGTAAAATTTTCATTGTGAAACCTTAGAATTCTTTTTAAAAATAAGATTTTTGAGACTGCGTTCTTCATTGCTTGCGGGAAAGCTTTCAAGATTTTCCAATCTTTCGACATAATGAAACTCAGGGGCATTCTCTTTAAAAAGGTTTTGTATAAATTCGCTATTGAGTTCAGGGGCATTGAGGGAGGACAAAACGGTACACTCCTGCGATGCAAATTCGTGAAGCCGTCGGATAATCTTCACATAGTCATTGGTGGCGGCAAACGACCCTTTTTGAAAACTAGGGGGATCGATGATGATGAGGTCGTAGGGTCCCTCTTTGCGGATGCGACTCCACGATTTTAGGATGTTGTAGGGCATAAAGTGGACGTTTTGTGTATCA
This sequence comes from Sulfuricurvum sp., assembly GCA_011391735.1. GTDB lineage: Bacteria > Campylobacterota > Campylobacteria > Campylobacterales > Sulfurimonadaceae > Sulfuricurvum. The sequence goes on from JAABPY010000122.1 coordinate 15,729, forward strand.
AGGGCGTTTAATCGGTGATTTTCCTTCCCAATAGAGAGGACGTTTTTATTCATATCGACATTGACGACGGAGGTCGCCCCCCCAACCATGGCATTGAGAGAAAAAGAACAGGTATAGGAGAAGAGATTGAGGACTTTTTTACCACGTGCATGGTCACGGACGAACTCTTTCCCTATTTTCATATCAGGGAAAAAACCGATATTTTGGCGGTTGAGGAAGTTGACCTGATATTTGAGTCCGTTTTCAATGGCAAACGTCTCAAGAGGAAGTTCACCTGCGATCACTTGTGAGGGTGATCCATTTAAATAGCGTTGCTGAATGACCAATGCTTCCCATTTTCCTTGAAGAGTATAAAATTGCTTCAACATTTCGACAATTTCTGATTCTTCATTATCTTCTTCAAATAAAACGGCAAAAAGGACATTATCCACACTGTCTACGGTGAGAAAATTATACCCCTCATACGCATTTCCACGCCCATGAAAAAGTCGATGATACTCTTGAGTTTTGGTATGGGCATTGTTTTGCAAGTGGCAGCGTAGCTCTTCTAAATTCAAAACAGTTCCCACGGCTTGCTCCAAGCGTTTAATTGTAGTTTACATACATCATTCATAAATCGTTCCCCTTGATTTGGTGGAGAAACAAATGTAAACTCCTCATCATTCAAGCGAAAACGTAATGCGTAGGCGTGCAGATACCCCCGATCCTCTTTTCGTGCCTCATCGGCTTGGGCATACCGCTCATCTCCTGCGATAGGGGAACCGAGGCTTTTGAGGGCGACGCGGATTTGATGGGTTTTACCTGTATGGGGTTTGATGAGAAAGCCTCTCTCATGGGTGCGTAATGCACAGCTTACGAACTGAGTGATAGCAGGATTTTCCATCGTAGAGAGAAGCTTATAATCCCCCCGTCTTGCACTTCCCATATCCCCTTTAATCCATCCCATTTTTTTCTTCGGTTTGCGCATACTGATGGCGAGGTAAACTTTTTCTATTTCACGACTTTCAAACATCTTCCCAAATGCGGCAGCAACTTCGGAACTTTTGGCGAAGATGACAAGACCTGAGGTCATCTTATCCAAGCGATGAACGGGGAAGAGGGGGATACCTAATTGTTGGCTCATTTGGACGACAAATCCTGCTTCCTCTTCGGAATGGAAGTTAACACCAGCTGGTTTAGTTGTGATAATAAAGTTGTGATGGTCATAGAGTATTGTCATGGTGTGATTATAGCCAAATAGAAGGAGGGGATAGAACCCCCCCTTCTCTTATGGGGAGTCTTTGTATTGTCAGAGTGGATCCATCACGGAAACAGCTTTACGCTCGTGAAAATTAAAATGACGTTCTAAATCAGAGTTGTCAAGTAACACAGGGATAACAATCAACGATGCTATAACGGCAGCAAGAGTACCAAAAATAAGGGATACCCCAAGCCCTCCAAATACGGCATCACTTGCAAGGAGTGTTGATGCTAGAATGATAGCTGCTGCGGTGAGGAAAATTGGTTTTGCACGAGTAGCTGCTGCGTAGGCAATTGCCTCTTTCTTGTGCATCCCTTTGTCTTGCATTAACGACTTGGTAAAGTCAATCAATAAAAGAGAATTTCGAGAGCTAATACCGATGAGGGCAATAAATCCGATCAAGGAGGTTGCCGTCAAAAAGAAGGTATCGGCTGTGAAAATATTCATAATGAAGTGCCCCATAAGAACACCGATAATCGAGAGGAAACTACCCAAAAGGACAATACCACTCAATACAAAGCTTTTGTAATAAATAACCATCAATAAAAAGATGAGGATAAGAGCCGCAATAAATGCACCTCCTAGATCAACGAAAGTATCCAGCGTTACTTCCATCTCACCATCCCAAAGCAATTTATACTGTTCATGCGATTTTTTATCGGTCAGCTCGAGATTAAAGAGCCCTATTTTGGTAATCTCGTATTCATTGCCAAACGTATTTAATATCTCATTACGGGCATCCATAAGGGGATACACTTGAGAAACCATATCCGTTTCTGCCAGTACGTTCGTCATTTGATGGAGGTCTTTGGTCACAATCATAGGATTGGATTTGACAGGGACGACACTCACGACTTCGGTAATGGGCACCATCATCCCCATACTGTTCATCAGTTTTAAACCCATAAGTTTCATCTCTACGGCATTTAAATCTTTGGAACTAAATTTTTTCCCAGCAGGATCAAGGACAAGGAAAATAGGGATTTGTTCAGAGACTTCACGAGAGTTCTTCACCGCAATATCCATCCCCTCAAATGCTAGATATAAAATATCATTGACATGCTTGATATTTAACCCTGCACGGGAAATTTTATCGCTGTTAACACGTACCTCGAACTTGTCGTAAATATCATCTTGCATAATATCAATATCCACAAGCCCTTTCGTATGTGAAAACACCTCTTTAACCT
>JAABPY010000123.1 GCA_011391735.1 Sulfuricurvum sp.
ATGCCAACAAACTTTCGGAGATTTTTACCTAATAGGCAAATAAGACGGTGCTTTTCCTGATCTGAATGCCCTTATTGATTTTTTTAACCTCTCTCTTTGCACTCATTTTGACGTGTTTATCAACAACTTTTTGCGGTATATCCCTTTTTACCATCGGTAATTTTGCCCTATTGAGTTCCACCCATCTTGCTAATTTTTCATCGGTTGCATTGACATTCTCATACCAATACCGTGCCTTCTCATAATCCCCCGCTTTAAAAAGAGCATTAGCGTAGTTATAACGCACTTGGGGACTATCATGTAGCTGCTGATATTCACGGAAAAGTTTTGCACTCCTAGCATACTCTTTCGCCTCGTATGCCCTAGTGGCATTATCTAAAATCGTAAAATCCAATACCCCTGCGTTGAGATTTTTTTCTCCCATGCAAAGAAGTGCCAACATCGCTAACGATACCGTTTCCCGTTTGGACATAGAGGAGAGGGCAAGAGCGATCAACAGCATTGCCAATCCAAGAGGAGTATAAAAAAGGGGAATTTGCTCCCACTTCTCACTCTCATTTTTCACGACATTATGTGTAATCTTCTCTCCTGAGACAATGACAATATCTGACCCATTGCATCGCTTGCGCATCCCCTCCTCATCCGCGATGGTCGACTTCATCCCATCGGGTGAAAGATTGCCAATGAGCTCTTTAAGTGTTTTTTTATCCTCACTTCGTGGTGCAATACGGTATACCTTTTCGTCAAAAGCGATGATCTCTATCTCCCCATCGGTACTGTTGATCCGCTCTATTGCATTTTTCTTCATTGCCTCAAATTCACCCAAAGGGCGTTTGGAAATATCCAGTGCAAGAGTGAGAATTTTCACAGAATCAAGGAGGCGTTCCCCCCTCATAACAGGTTGTGCCAGTGCCATAATGATAAGAAGTGATGCCACCAAGAAGAGGGCATTTCGCCCCTTGAGCCCTACCGTTTGATCGTCAACGTGGAGTTTTTCGAGTGCTTCTGGGGTAAAGATATGCTCCTCTTGCGCTTTTTGGGTCAACCAAAGATAAAATAAAAAAGCGACAAACGGCGTCATAAAGAGAAAAAATTCGGGGTGAACGAAGCTCATGTTACCCCTTTTTGATTGCGTCCATAGAGATAGACTACCATTGCTAAAAAGGCTAAAAAGAGGGGATAAAAATAGAAATATTCAAGTGCAGGAAGGGGTAAGCGAATAGGGAGCGGTTTATGGTTTTTATCCTCACTTGCCATCCATTGCTCCCACCCTTGCACGGGGGCGATGGATCTTTCGATTTGGGGAGGGAGAGAGTGGATAAACGCTTTTGGATGGGGTGAAACAATAACAATCCATGGATATTTTTCGTTTATTAAAAAATCCTTGATGGTGTAATCAACGCTTGACGATTGGGAAATATCGGGCAATTGATTGACCATTTTTAGTAATGCTGTATGATCAAAAGTAAGGGGGATTTTGATCGTTTCAGGGAGATAGAGGGCGATTTTATCATGGGGACGCAGTGCAATGAAACGCTTGATGTTATTTCGTACATCCTCATCCACCCTATCCACCACAATCAAGGTAGCGTACCCCTCAAAACGTGGCGTTTGCGGAATTTCTCGCACTGGGGACATAATGGCAACAATCAAAAAAGCAATCATCAGCCATTTGGCAATCCACATCCACGCAGGAGACTTAACCCCTACTCCACTAAAACGTTCAATATGGGGGAAATAGAGCATGGGTATTCGAAGAGGACACAAATTTTCGCACGCTAAAAAAACGAACAGTAAAAAGCTAAGTTTGGGAAATTCGAAATAAACCCCCTCAAACATCGATCATCTCAAGATACAAATGATAATACCCCAACGTCTCCTCATCAATCTTCCCAACGGTTGGGGCATATTTATAGGGTTCTAAACGGGTGAAAAGATTTTGGTACGTCCCCAACGTCCGCTCATTGTCGTGGGCAAAGAAATACCCCTCACGGCTGATGGTATAGGCACTGGCTTTTGGATTTTTCAGATCAATAGTTTGCAATGCCTTGAAATGGAGTCGCCGTTCATTGATTTTTCGACCCCGTTTGTATTTTAACCATGCGAAGACAATAAGCGATACAACAATTAAACCAGCAATCACCAGCGCACCAAACCAGTAGATGGAGGTATCAGGAACCTCTACAAGAGGCATAATATCATGCAGTGGAATATCAACCGATTGACTCATACTCGCCCCTCAAATAATCGTCGCAACACCACAGAGGCATTCTCATCGGTGTAGAGCTTCACGGCTCGAATTCCCGAGGTGCGAAACGTGTCAAACAACGCCACATCATGCGCGCGTACCTTTTGGGCATATTTTTTCACACTGGAAGCATTAAAATTTCCCTCCAGTATCGCACCGCTCTCAGGATCACTTAACGCACTAAATCCCATCGCTTGGGGGTTTTCTTCCAACCGATCTCGCACCACAATCGCTACCACTTCGTGTTTTTTTGCTAATAACCGCACATTAGGTATCTCGAAAAAATCGCCGATAAGGACAATCAATGATTTACGTTTTAACCGCTTCGTTAACGTCGCCGCCATCGTATTATAATCGGCTTTATGCCCTATAAGTTCGGCACGTAGAAGACTCTCAACGCTCACCGCCACCGCAAACCGCTTTTTCGATCCACGCACCTCATCAACCATCGTTTCTGAGAAATTATAATGGGAAAACACATCCCCATTCCCTATCGCCGAATATCCCACCAACGCTACCGCTTCCGCCACACTCTCGATTTTAAATCGATCTCGCCCAAAATGCAGTGCTCCCCCTAACATCGCCACCGTGACGACAGAGAGTTCTCGTTCTTCCCGAAATACTTTGACATACGGACGTTGCATTTTTGCCGTGATATTCCAATCAATATGGCGCGTATCATCGCCACTGATATATTCACGAAGTTCAATAAAATCATACCCCTCACCCCGAAACATGGAAGGGTTGTTACCAATACGATCCCCTACGATTTGGCGACGAGCACGGATGAGGATTTCACGGGAGGTTTTCATGTTACGGTACCGCCACCGCTTTGACTATCTGCTCAATCAACATATCAACATCAATATTCTCCGCCTCAGCTTCATAGCTCAAAACGATACGATGACGCATAACATCTTTGAGAATACTTTGTATATCGCTTGGGGTTACGAACTCACGCCCACGTAAAAACGCCACCGCTTTACACGCTTTAAAAAGATCAATACTTACACGGGGGCTTGCACCGAATTGGATGTATTTTTGTATCTCACCCAGTCCAACCTGCTGGGGATTACGCGTCGCTTGTACCAGTGCGATAATATACCGCTCCACCTCCTCATCAATATGGATACCCTTCACCCGCTCTTTGAGCTTTTCCAGCATCTCCCTATCAATAACGGCGTGTATCTCTTCCGAGGTGGCACTTGCGATACGACGGGCAATAGAGAGTTCCTCTTCTGCCGTGTTATATCCGACTCGAAGTTTCATCATAAAACGATCCAATTGCGCTTCAGGAAGTGGATAAACCCCCTCATTTTCGATTGGATTTTGCGTTGCCAATACCAAGAAAGGACGTTGAAGTTTAAAACTCTCCTCCCCCAGTGTCACTTGGTGCTCTTGCATCACTTCCAATAACGCCGATTGCACTTTGGCAGGGGCACGGTTGATCTCATCGGCGAGAAGCAAGTTCGTAAAAATTGGCCCTTTTTTGATCTTAAATCCATTATTTTTTGGATCATACACCTCTGAGCCCAAAATATCACTCGGCAATAAATCAGGGGTAAACTGTACCCGTTTAAATCCTAATCCCAACGTTTGCGAAAGAGCTTTTACCGTCGTCGTTTTCGCCAATCCCGGAATCCCCTCGATCAAAATATGACCGTCACACAATAATCCGATCAATAACCCATCGATCATTTTTTCCTGTCCAACGACGACTTTTGCGATTTCGGAGCGTATTTGATTAATTATATCTATCATTGTTTTTCCTCTTGTTTGACTTTAATTTTACTTTTATTTTTAGCTTCACGCTAGAGACTCTCCATCCAACATTCACCCAGTGTTTCTAAAAATTTCACAATTTGAACTTATTTTACCATTATTTGCACCATTGGGTCTCACATGCAACACCATCATGATTTCCATCCATCTTAACATTGGGGCAATTTTGTAAAAAATAGGTTGCTTCCTCACATGAGTGCATTTGAGAACAATACACTCTCCCATCACATTGAAACGAATTAACACTTGATGGTTGAATTGTCTGCTGTGGCTTATCGTGCTTTGGTGCATACATTTTTTTATGAGACTCACTCTTTGCGCGCTCTTTGTAACCATCATTTTGCGTCAGAATACGATCATAATATTGTTTTCCCTCATTAGGTCTATACGCTGTTCCACAATCATTACTCAGCGGATCATAAAAAATAATTACTCCTGCAGTAGAATCCCAATACACTTCACGCGCACTCGGAAGCAACTTACTCTTCGTTGTTGTTATTACCGACATAATATAAGTTTGAAATTCTTCTTCTGTTGATATTTTTAAGGTTTCAGGCAGTGCAAGACCCGCAATCACTTTTTTATCTGAAAATTCATTACTGTGATTGACCCATGCATGTCCATGTGCAATTTTATCTGCTATTTCTAAACTCGTCGTTGCTGTGCATTCTGCATAAGCAGACATCACGACAATTGTAAGCGAAATTATCACTGAAACACATAACCTATTCTTTTTTTGCTCCAAATAGACTTTGAGTTTATCTCCCATTTTGTAACTCATCTAACGTTTTTGGGCGACCTTTAGGACGGATGGCAAATTCAGCTCCAAGCAGATTCAAAATAGTTTCTACTTTTTTGATACCCACCTCATCCATAAAGCCATTCTCCATTTTAGAAAGGGTTCGTTTTGTAATACCTGAATACTCTTCTAAATCACTTTGCGACCACTTCTTATTTTTACGCAGCTGTTTCATCTCTTTACCCAGTTTTTCTAAAGTCAAAATCCATCCTAATCAGAAATATATTTCTCATAATATGCTTTTTAGACTTAAATAGGAATTATACTTCTTCTAATCTCCTCTTCCCTTCCCCTAAACTCATCGTCCCCACTTCCAATCCTCTTATCACCTCATCAAAACGTTTATCCCCCGAAAGAGCCAACAGCAAAATCAACTCTTTAGAACTTTGTGCTTCATCCCAAAAGTGCTTTCTCTTTCGTCGTGGTCGGTGCTTCCATAGTCGCCTGACCATCTCTCCTAAAAGAATCCCAAAAACGACCAAAGCCGTATACATTCCATACTGTTTGAAGGCAGTAGTGTCACCCACTTTTGGCGTATCAAGCAAAGAAGATGGTTCATACCCCTCCCCAACATCGACAACAATCGGTTTGGTTTTCAGCGTCACCACCTGTTTTGTAACCGTATCGAAAAAACTCAACGAAAAGGGGGGAATCGTATACGACTCCTGTGCGACAAGGGCAAACTCTTGGACGATCTCCCCCTCATACCCTACCGAAGAGGGAGAGATCGACTTTTGGGGCAATTCGGCGAAGATTTTTACACCGCTGATGTTCAGTTCGTAGGGGAGTAATTGATCCAAATTTCCAGAGCCCTTAACCCTGATCGTAAGATGCAGTGGTTCATAGCCCCGAATACTTGGTTGATCGACGTGCGCTTCAAGGCTCATCTTTCCCGTCAATGCCATGCTGTTTTCATCCGCATGTATCTTTACGCTAGGAAGAGCAACTTTGGTTTCGATAACATCATTTTTCCCGACATTATCACGCCCCAATACCGTATTCTCAACAGCACCCAAAGAGGTGAAACTAACGATGGCATTTCCATTAAGTTCAAAATCTCCTGCCACGTTTGGAGTAACGAGGACATCAATGGTTTGTATCCGCTTACCCTGAATAATTTTATCCTCTTGTGAAAGGATCGACGCAGTGTAGTTGCTATTCTCCACGAAGTGCATCTTAATCGAATACTCCGAGGCACTCCCATCGTACGTACACGCATAGCGTACCATACCACTTTGATTGACATGCAATAATATTGGCGATTCAACCACACTCCATTGATACGTTGTTCCCCACGCCAATGTGGTATTGATAAACCATAAAAATATTATTTTACCAAGGCTTCGTTTCATGGACACTCCTTGCATTGATTAGCTCATATTGGCGGGAACTGAGTTTGGCTTTTCCCTGAGACATTGAGAGGCGTGGATCGCTTTGGACCTTTTTCCCCTCATCTCCCCCTCCTCCTGAAGCCATATCGCTTTTCATATTACTGCCACCTCCTTGCTTCGCCTCTTTTTTCTCACCTGTTGGGCTATTTTCATCTTTGGAGAATTGATCTTTTTTCTCTTTGCGAACATTCAACGATTTTTTCTCTTTCACCTGCGCAATAAAACGGAGATTCTCATCCGCCTCTTTGGTATAGTTCAGTGTCAACGATTTCAAAAACGCATTACGACCGTTTTCAAACTCACCTAGACGCACGAAGCAATTGCCCATATTATAATAAACTTGCGATTTAAAGAGAGGGTTATTGGATTTACTCTGTTGGTATTGGGTCAACGCATCTTGATACTTTCCCTCTTTATAAAGAGCATTTCCCCTATTATAGTGCGCTTGTGTACTCTCTACACGTCCATACCAATGCGCTGACTCTTCATAGTTCTTTTGGTGATAATGGTTCGATGCCCAATACAAATAGGTAAAATCCAATACCCCTGCATTCGCCGAAAGTCCGACAAAAGCTAAAACAACCACAATTTTTCGAGAAATCGACTCTCCCAATGTCGTCATTGCCAACACAAATGCGATTAACGCCATACTCAATGGGTAAACAAAAAGCTCTTTATTGTCACTCACACTGGTATTTCCTGCAAAATCATCAATACGCGATTTATTGATTACACCTCTTAATCCCCACACATCCTCAACGACTTTCCCCTCCGTAGCCTTGGCTATTTCATTGATGGCATCATTGCGCGCACTCACGACGATGTGCCCATTCTCATCTTTGAGACTATTCCCTTCTTGTGCGGGTAACGTGCTTCCATTGCGTGACGCTAACATTACGATATTCACCCGTAGATTATTATCGATAGCAAATTGAGTCTCTTTGGTATACGAAACTTCATCCCCTCCATCGGTGAGGAGAATTAACAAAGGATGATGCGCTTGTGACATTTTGCGAGAGAGTTCCAATGCACCCATCACGCTTGTCCCTTTGGTAATAATCTGCGTCTCATCCAATGCCCCGAAAAGATGTTCCAAAAGTTGGGTATCTTTCGTGAGGGGTGAGAGGACAATGGCACTCGTCGTAAACCCGATCACCCCAAAGCGATCATGAGGATGACTTCGTACCGTCTGAATTAAAATCTTTTTCGCTGCTTCCAAACGGCTTGGAGCTACATCCGTCCCTCGCATCGAGTAGGAGAGATCAAGAGCTAGTATCACGTCTTGCCCTACTTCTTCAACGGCTGTCGGTTTTTGAGGGATGATAGGGCGGGCAAGGGCTACGATGATAAACACGATAGAGAGGATTAGCCATTTTTGAGAAACGTCCATTCGCCATGATTGACGCTTGGCTACGATACTATAGAGGGGAATGATGACCAGAAGAATCAACCAAAGGGGATTATGCAACGTCATACCATTCTCCGTTTCCACATCAATATAAGTACTATTCCCAACGCCCCCGCAAGTAACCATTGATAATAGTGCTCTTTCAACGTCTGTTTTTCGCTTTTGATAGAAGAACGTTCTAAGGTATCAATGTCATCATAGACCGCTTGAAGTTCTGTCGCATTGGTAGCGGTAAAGAACTTTCCACCCCCATCGTGTGCCAGTTGCTCAAGAAGAGCATTATCAAACTCCCCTTTTTTTCCTATCCCAATCGTATAGAGTTTAATGCCGTTTTGTTGCACTTTTTTGACCGCCTCTTTGGGAGAGATAGAGCCACTGTTATGTTCCCCGTCGGTGAGGAGGATAATCACTTTGCTTTTGGCACGTGAGTCTCGAAGAGCACGCACCCCTTGGGCTATCCCTTCCCCGATAGCCGTATTTTGTCCCGCCATCCCATAGCTTAGATACCCAATCATCTGGGCGATAATCTCTTTTTCATAGGTAACAGGGGTGGCGATAAAAGCAAAATCGCCAAAAAGGACAACACCCACATTATCTTCACGCCGATCGAGGATAAAATCACTGGCAATTTTCTGCACAATCTCAAAACGGCTAAGACGTTCATTCTCCACATCAAACCCCGACGCATTCATCGACCCACTCCCATCAATCGAGAGGACAATATCAATCCCATTACGGTTACGAGGATCGGCATAATCGACAACAACGGGAGCAGCCAACGCCCCCACCATCAAGAGTATGGCAAGAACTTTTAAAAGCCACTCACGATTGCGCCACTTCCCCACACTACCAAAAAAGTGCAAATGGGGAAATGTTCGTACTCGTGCAACCATTTTACAACGGTAGAGACAAAACAAAATCGGCAAAGCTATCAGCCACACCCACGGAAAATCAAATTGCCAAATATTCATACTACTACTGCTCTCTTAACGACACGTCACATTTGAGTCTAAAAGCGCCTCTTCTTTTTTGGCATGAGCGCATTGTGTTTTTGTCATGACAACACCACTAAAATGGGTTTGCCACAATAGACTTTGTTTCAGTTTTACTGTCCGTAGATCGTTGCGGATAAATTGTGAATCCCCCAGCTCCGCATTCGTAAAATCGGTTTTTTTCAAAATTGCATCCGTAAAATTGGCTTTCCAGCTCTTCGTCTCACGAAGATCCGCAAAACTCAAATTGCTCTGTTCCAAATGCGCCCCCTTGAAGTTTGCCCCTCGTGCATGGATATAGGTCAGATCGGAGCGTTTCATCGTCCCTTTCCAAAAAAGGGCTTTTTGTGCATTTACACCGCTGAGATTACAATCATTGAAATCACTCATCTCAAACATACTTTCTCTCAAATCAGCTCCGCTGAGATCACTCCCGTGGAAATCACCACCACTAAAATCCATTTTACTAAGGTTTGCCCCCCGAAGATCACACCCGATACACTCTTTCTCTTCCAATGCTTTTTTAAGATCATCTGTATTGTATGCACTCAGCGAAACACCCACTAAAAGGGACAAAAGGAATCCTCTCATTTCATCCCTCGAATACGACGAAGTTCAGCCAAAAACGGTTGAGAACGTTTACTTCCAACAAGCATCTCTTTTTTATTTCCCGTTTTATCAATAAAAAACATCGTCGGAATCCCGAAAAAATCGTACCTATCAGGAAGTTTACTTTTATGAACATTTTTTTCAATCACGACGAAATTATGGTTTAGATACGGCTCCACCGCTTTGTCGTGAAACACTTTTTGCTTCATATAGGCACATTCAGGACAATCGTCGGTTGTATAGATCATCAGCACCAGCTTATTATCTGAGCCCATCGACGTAACCGCTGCTTTAAACTGATCGTCATTTTGGATCGTTCCACCCCACAAAGCTACCACTGCTACACATATTAGAATAAATGATTTCAACATCCCCTGCTCCTTGAACTATAATTATCACAATAATATCATTTTTTACCTCTTTTACTAAAAAATTAGATATTCTTTTCAAAATCCTTGACAATTATTATTCAAACAGCTATAATTCCCATCCACAAACTGGTTAATCACCATAAGTGTTGTTGTCCCGTTAGCTCAGCTGGTAGAGCATTTCACTTTTAATGAAGGGGTCGATGGTTCGAATCCATCACGGGACACCATTTTTTCAACCACCTTACAATGTGGCTCCATCATCTAACGGTTAGGATTTCAGGTTTTCATCCTGGCCATAGGGGTTCAAATCCCCTTGGAGTCACCATTTAAAATTTCCTCTACAGCGTATTTTCAATTACTTTAAGCTTTACTAGGTGACCAACTTTTCGCAAAATTTTTTTATCCAATCTGATTCCTTTCAATCCTTCTTATGTCAAAAAAACTAAAAGATTCTCAAATAAATTAAAGAATAAAATTCAATTCAAAAAAAAGTTTTTGGTCTATACTTATATAACAATAAAAAATAGATGGATCTTGATAGATGAAAATAGCACCCCTCCCTGAGAATGAAACAGAGCGTATCAATGAGCTGAAAAAGTACAATATTCTCGATACAGAACCCGAAGAAATCTTTGATAGTATGGTGCAATTGGCAACCTATATCTGCCAAACGCCCATTGCCGCTATTAGCTTAATTGATGAACATCGACAATGGTTCAAAGCCATCGTTGGTATTGATGCCAGCGAAACGCCACGTGATGTTGCATTCTGTGCCCATGCAATTTTGCAAGATGAGCCGATGGTTATCCCCGATGCACTCTTAGACGAACGATTTTTTGACAATCCACTCGTCACAAGTGGTCCGGAAATTCGTTATTATGCAGGTATTCCCCTTGTCACCCCAGGCGGATTGCATTTGGGGACACTTTGTGTCATTGATACCGTAGCTAGAGAACTGCCAAAAGAACAATTAGATGCTGTAAAAACACTAGCGGACAGTGTCATGGCACACCTTGATCTAAGACTCTCCCATAAAGAGATACGTAAATATGTTGATGAGCTGCAACTCTCTGCTACAATTTTTGAATCTGCCACTGAAAATATCGCTGTTACCGATAAGAATAATTGCTTTATTACTGTTAATCCCTCTTTTGTAGAAACAACGGGATATACTCTTGCAGAAGTTGTTGGCAAAAATCCTAGCTTGCTGCGTTCAGGAAAGCAAGATCAAGAATTTTATGAAAAGATGTGGAATGCGCTTAATAGTGTTGGGTACTGGGAAGGAGAGCTATGGAATAAGCGTAAAAACGGCGATATTTATGCTGAGTGGCTCTCCATCAAGGTTATTTTCAATGAGGATGGTTCCACGCGGATGTACCTCGCCATTTTTTCCGATGTTACAGAGAAGAAGCAAGCAGATGAGCTTATATGGAAACAAGCCAATTACGATTTACTGACCAACTTGCCCAATAGACGACTCTTTAGCGACAGACTGGAGCACGAAATCAAAATTGCCCATCGTACGAATGGCTCGCTGGCACTTCTCTTCATCGACTTAGACCTCTTCAAGCAGGTCAATGATACCCTTGGGCATGAAGCTGGAGATTTACTCCTCATCAAAGCAGCCAAACGTATTAATGAATCGGTACGGGAGTCTGATACGGTTGCTCGAATGGGGGGAGATGAGTTTACCGCTATCCTTCCACAAATAGAGTCACCTGAAGATGCCAATCAAGTCGTGGCAACAATCATTGAAAAAATGGCGCAACCTTTCGATCTGAACGGACATATTGTCACTATTTCGGCAAGTGTTGGATTGGCATTTTATCCCAAGGATGCAACAAACAGCAAAGAGCTATTACAAAATGCGGACAAAGCCATGTATGTTGCAAAAAGAAAGGGGCGGTTTGCTTCCTACCAAGAAAAGGATAACACCCCCGATACTCTCAAGTAACTTTTAAGCCGAAGAGGCTTAGGATTTCACTTTTCAAAATCCAAGGAAGAGAGGTCTCCCGCTGCAAACACAAGACGTTAAAATAATTTTTATGAGCTTTGTTTCTCTTATTGTAGTTGGGGCAATGTTGCTTATGCTCCCTTTTGCTCATCATGGGCACCTCTCTTTTATTGATGCCATTTTCACTTCAACCTCAGCCGTATGTGTAACGGGACTTATTGTCAAAGACACCCCTGTTGATTTTACAACATTTGGACAAGCGATTATCCTTATTTTGATCCAAATTGGAGGATTGGGGTATATGACTGCCGTTACATTTTTTGCTTTGATGCGGGGCAAAAAATTAGGGCATCGTGATCGCCTAATCCTCAAAGAGTCGTTAAACTATCCTGGAATGGACGGGATTTTTCGATTTCTCAAAATTGTTTTCGCTAGTATCATTATTATCGAAGTAAGTGGTGCCATTATCCTCTCACTTCGCTTTTGGAACGATATGCCTTTGGGTACGGCGATTTGGTTTGGTCTTTTTCACTCTGTTTCTGCCTTTAATAATGCAGGTTTTTCCCTTTTTAGCACGAATCTAATGGATTATCGTAGCGATATCACTATAAATCTCATCATTCCATTACTTATTATCCTTGGTGGATTAGGCTATTTTGTCCTCCTAGAGCTTTATAATTTTCGACGAAAATCGTTGATGCGCCTCTCGACCCACTCAAAAATTGTTTTATGGACATCGGGGATATTAATCATTACAGGGATGGCAATCATCCTTTCATTAGAGTGGAACAATCCAAAATCGCTAGGGAGTATGGGATCATTTGAAAAAATAGCCGCAGCATGGTTCGCTTCGATCAATTATCGAACAGCAGGGTTCAACACCATTGATTTCTCAACCTTTAACGATTCTGATCTCTTTTTTGGGACGATCTTTATGATCATCGGAGGAAGTCCCGGAGGAACAGCAGGTGGGATCAAAACGACTACCTTTGCCCTCGCAGTCTTAGGGGTATGGTATACGTTACGTGGGGAGAGCAATCCTCATATTTTTAGACGTAGTATTGACCCCTACCAAATTAACAAAGCGTATGCCGTCATTTTCATCGCTTCATTTTACGTATTGATTTCAACTGTCTTATTAAATGAAAATGAGAAACTCCATTTTGTCCGAACCCTCTTCGAGACCTGTTCCGCATTTGCGACCGTCGGGATCTCAACAGGTAATGGGGGGGTACTAAGCTATAGTGCCCTCTTTAGTGATCTTGGAAAACTCAACATTATTTTATTGATGCTTATGGGGCGTGTAGGGGTGTTTGCCTTTACTGTCGTTATTGTTGGTAAATCATTAAAAGCACGCATTAAATATGCAGAAGGAAAGGTTATTATATGACATACGTTGTTATTGGATTAGGAAAATTTGGATTTCATGTTGCCAAAGGGTTGGCACAACAAGGGGAAATGGTTATTGCAATCGATCATGACGAGGAAAAAGTGCGTAACATCAGCGAATACGTTCAAGATGCTATTATGCTTGACTCCTCTGATCCAAGGGCATTGCGTGAAGCGGGTATTGCCGAAGCAGAAGTTGCCATCGTCAGTATCGGAGAACACCTTGAATCCAGTATTCTCACGGTTATGGCACTTAAAGAGATAGGGATTGAGACGGTTGTTGCCAAAGCAATTACCCCCGTACACGGTCAAATTCTTTCCAAGCTAGGTGCTGCCAAAGTGATCTATCCTGAGATGGAATCGGCGAAAAAACTGGTCAAAAAAATCGTTGCTAATATGCACTACGAGACGATTGACCTCTCCATCACCATGAAAATTGCCAAAATGACTGTTCCCCAATTTTGGATAGGGACATCGATCCTCTCTCCAACTTTTGAAGAGGAGTATGAGGTTAAACCCATCGCCTACAAACACCAAGGGGAGTGGCACACCTCCTTTGAAAAAAATGATATTCTCGAAAAAGGGGACATCCTTGTCGTCCTTGGGAATAGCAACAATGTTGAAGCTCTTAGTAAAAAAGTGTAATGAAATTTAGCTCTTTATCCTTATTAGTGATTGCAACCACTATAATTGCTTCAGAGTTACACCCCTCCCCCTCACATCAGTGGGGTGAGAATGTCACAGGAGTGACAACGCACTTCTCTTCACAGGAGAAAGCCATCGCCCTCACATTCGATGCGTGTGGGGGAAGTGCCAAAAGTTCTCAATACGACGCACAACTTATTGAATTTTTAATCGACAATCATATCCCTGCCACCCTTTTTATTAATGCCCGCTGGATCGACAGTAACCCCGATATTTTTATGCAACTCGCCCATAACCCCCTATTTGAGATTGCTAATCATGGGACAGCGCACAAGCCCCTCTCCACTGAGGGAAAAAGTATTTATGGGATTCAGGGGACAGCTTCCGAAGCGGAAGTGATCGCTGAAATTGAGGGAAATAACGCCAAAATCTTTGCTCTTACGGGAAAATATCCCCACTTTTTCCGCTCAGGAACGGCCTATTACGATGAGAAAGCTGTTGCCATTGCACGAGAGCATGGGATGGAGATTGGAGGCTTTTCGGTGCTTGGGGATGCGGGAGCCACTTTTAGTGCTGCCCAAGTGACCCAGCAACTTATGGGTGTACACAATGGTGATATTATTGTTTTTCATATGAACCACCCAGAGGGGGGGACACGTGAGGGAGTTATCGAAGGGGTTAATGCCTTGCTTAAGCAAGGGTGGAGATTTGTCCATTTAAGTGATGTAAAAGAGCATTTGATACGCATTCCATGACATTCTTAATCTTCTACGTGCTAAAATAAAATCTATTATTCGCATAGAGGGACGACAGTGTGATTCATCGTTATTGGAATTCTTTTTTACTGTTTCTATTTCTTCTGATTGCTATTTTAGTAGGCATTATCACCTCAAGTTTGAAAAAAGAGTGGATTACCAACCAGCAACACAAAGACTACGCCAATACTGTCACTTCCCTCAACCAAAAGATTTCAACGCTCATTGAAGAGAAACAAAACGCTACCCTCACAATTGCCTTGTCTCTTTCCCAAAATAGCGATCTACAAAATGCCCTTATTCAAAAAGAAAATTTTCAACTCTCCCTCAAAGAGTTTTCCGCTAAACTAAACCGTGATACAGATTTTAAAAATGTATGGATACAGCTAGTTGATCGAGATGGGATCTCTCTTGCACGAAGTTGGAGCGATAAAAAAGGGGACAATCTCGCTAATATTCGTGCCGATGTTCGTCGAATGATTGCGTCCCCTCGTGTGCAAAGTAGTGTCAGTGTCGGACACTTTGATATGACATTTAAAGCAATGGTTCCTATTTACGATAAGAATCATCGTTTTATCGGCTATTTGGAAGTTTTAAGCCATTTCAATTCAGTTGCCAAAAAGATTCAAGATGAAGGAGTTGAGCCTATCATTTTGGTCGATAAAAAATACAAAAAGGAGCTTATATCCCCTTTTACCGCTCTCTTTGTCAAGAATAATTATGTTGCTAATCAAAATGCAAATCCAATACTGTTGAAGTATATTGCGAAAAAAGGGATAGATTATTTTATCAATCCCATCGACAACTATACTATTGATAAAGAGGGTAATTATTTTGTTATCAATTATCCACTCTATGACATTGACAATAACCAAATGGCAATCTTCTTGCTCTTTAAGCCACTGGCATCTTTTGATACTACCACAATAGAAAATACAAAAATAATCATCAACCTCTCTTCTATTTTTATCGTCGTTGTCGCAGGATTTATCCTTTTTATCCTCTCTCAACCCAATAAGATGTCTAATTCCTATACCAAAACGATTGCCCGCTACACTTTTTTATTTATCACTTTTTTTATTACCGCTTCCACCTTTTTTTATCTTTTAATGCAATCAAAAGAAAAAAAGATGAAAGCCGAATACATCCAAGAATACCAAAAAAACATTACTCAAGAGTATACTATCGTCACCAATTCCTATTTAAAATTTTCTGAAATTATTTTTAAAACCCTCATTAATCGTCCCAGTGTTTTGGAAATAATGGAGAAATCGTATCACAATAATCGTACCAAAACACACGCTCGTCAGGCTCTTTTAAATGCATTAAAAAATGATTACGATTTTTTAAAAACCTACCAAATCCGCCAGCTTCATTTTCAACTCAAAAACAATGAAAGCTTTCTTCGTTTTCACCGTCCCGATCAATTTGGTGACGATCTAACAGGTATCCGCCCCTGTGTGGAATGGGTCAATAAATATCACACTCGCATTGATGGATTTGAGGAAGGACGAATTTACAATGGATTTCGTCATGTTTTTCCCCTTATAAGTACCTCAAATACCCATTTGGGAAGTGTTGAAATCTCCTATAGCGCCTACGCTATTATCAGTGAGCTCACAAAAAACAATGACTTAAAGGCTAGTTTTTTAATTCATAAACATGCTGTGGATAGCCAAGTCTTCAAAAAAGAGCAAACGAACTATACCCCCAGTGAATTTAGCGATTTTTATTACGAAATACAAATCAATAGGCAACTAAAACAATCTTCTCTCAATTTCGAGATTCAGGGTATTGATCCAAATAAAATCAGACTCATCAACAAACAGATCTTTAAGGGGACTATTTTTACCATCCCTTCCCAAGATGAGTTTACCCTCTACACTTTTATCCCTCTCATCAATCCCATCACTAAAAATGTAGTTGGATCGATTGTTTTACAACAACCCTATCCAATGCTCAAAACCCATCATTATAATTTTCTCTTCTTTATACTCATGGGTTTTGCTTCCATCCTCTTCATGACCCTCTTTATCTATCGTGAAACCATCGCAAAACTAAAATTCAAAGCTTTGTCAGAACGGACGCAACGGATTCTTGATTCGCAGCGCTCTATTGTGCTCATCACCAATGGGGCTATGATTTTAGATGCCAACCAAACTTTTTTAGATTTCTTCGGGTTTACAACGCTTCATCAATATGGAGAGCACCACCATTGTATCTGTGATCACTTTGTAAAAGACGACCATTATTTCCATCTGGATAAAATTACGACCAATGCAACATGGATAGAAACCCTTTTGTCCCTTCCTGAAAAAGAGCGTATTGTTATGATGCTTGACAAAGAGGGGGTAGCCCATAGTTTTCATGTGTCATTAAATCAATTCACTCCAACAGAGACCGTTGCCACCTTCACCGATATTAGTGAAACCCTCAATGAGCAATATCATCTTACTCAAAAAGTAACCCATGATAAACTAACACAAGCCTACAATCGGGAATTTTTTGAGTCCACTATTAAAACAATTTTAGAAGGGGTCTATATTCGTCAAAAACAGCTAGCATTACTTATGTTGGATATCGATCATTTCAAGCTTGTTAATGACACGTATGGGCACAATTGTGGGGATACAGTCCTTCGAGAGATTTCAGCCCTTGTTCACTCCTCTTTGCGCAGTGATGACTATCTTATCCGATGGGGGGGGGAAGAGTTTATTATTTTATTAACCGTTAGTTCTCTTGAAGAGGCACTGAAGATTTCTGAACATTGCCGTCAACGTATTGAGCAAACCCTTTTTGACGAGGTGGGAAGAGTAACCTGTAGCTTTGGAGTAACTCTCCACTGTGATGATGAACCCATCAAACAAACCATCCAACGTGCCGACAAAGCACTCTACAGTGCCAAAAAATCAGGTCGTAATCAAGTCGTAGCCTCTTAGTCCCACCCATCTTGACCACGCCCTGCGTGCTTCTCTTTTTTGTAATTACGGGCATTTACCCGTTTTTCAAGCTGATTTTGGGCATAAAACAGCTCCTCTTTAATCGTCTCAATCGACTCATCACTGCTGCGAAAATCGAGAATTTTCTGCCCCAACGCTTCGAGGACAATATAATCATCTTTATAAAGTTTCACCGCCCCATTTTTTTCCAAAAAGCGGAAATTCATATCCACTTTTTGATCGTATTGCTCTCTCGTAGGATAGTCACTTTTGGCAAGATAGGAGAGAATACCGTTGACAAACCGTCCCAATAGCCTGATATATCGAAGTCGTTTCGCATTTTCTTCTTTTGATTCGCGCATGCACCCTCAGTTAATGATTAATAGTTATAATTATAGCTCTTATTTTGATAAAAGGTTTTTTTATGCACAAATGGCTTCTGGCTTTACTCTTAACCACCACAGCAATGATGGCAGACTACACGGCACAACCCATCGATCAGAAGATTATTGATTCTAAAATCAAAATTATTGACATCCGCACCCCATCAGAGTGGAAAACAACCGGTCTAGTCAAAGGCTCTATCCCCATTATGTTTTTCGACGAGAAAGGCAATTATAACCTTGAAGCCTTTATAGCCGAGCTCAACAAAAGAGTCCAAAAAGGGGAACACTTCGCCCTCATTTGTAATAGTGGAAGCCGTACTCGTATGGTAGGAAGTTATTTGGGTCAAAAAATGGGATACAACGTCGTAGATCTCCAAGGGGGGATTCAATACGCTATGACAAAAAAAATCCCTCTTGAACCCTACAAACCAAAACCTTAATAGGATTATTTTGGATTCTTAAACCCAAAACCCATCTTCTCCAGTTGCACCCGAACCTTAGGGGAAATATCCCCTTGAAACTCCATCCATCCCTCTTTATAAGCACCACCGCACGCAAGTGATTTCTTCAAAGTGGAGAGTGCTTTTTGAGCCTCCTCGTCGCTCAGACTAAAAGCTCCTACAAGGGTGACCACTTTGCCCCGTCGTTTCTCTTTTTGAAAGATAAGCTTATGGGCTTTGGGGTCTAGGAGCGTACGCACCGTAGAAATTTTATCCTCTTCCAATCTCCACCCCTCACCCCACGATGCCCCTAAATCGAAAATTAGTTTGTTAACCACGCTCTACCCTTTGTACCAATGCGCTAATCCCCTCCCCCTCACAACTCTTACGACTGACCATCGAGAGGATTGTATCGGGTGCATAGCGGCAACTATCATAGAGGACAACGCTGATCTCATCCTTCTCGTGCAAAAAGTGCCTCTCTCCGAAGTGGGTATAACGGGTTGCTCCAATACTGATAATCGCTTTTGTCGGACAACCTGCTTCTTTGAGATACGCATGGATTGGTTCCAAAGGACCGACATTGGTTTGGATGTTGATCTGATGACGCATCCAATCACTCAGTTTCTCATGAAAATAGCTATAGCCCGTAAGCTCAACATCTTCACCATAGCGCATCACTATTTCATCCCGTTTCAAAAAAGAGGCGATGCGATAAGTGTCCATAATCCCCCCAGCCGTAAAAGAGTCAATAGGGATCAATGTTGGGGAGAGCCCCTTGGAGCAAGGACCCCAATTCTTTTTGTGACTAATTTTCGGGGCATCAATACGAAGCGAACAATCATTATAGGCACCGAAAAATTGGGGGAGGATGTGGGTGATATTTCCGAGTGTATCGTATTCTAAATCACAAATGAGAGCGACTTCAGGCTCAATTTGGACATGACACTCTTGGGGAGGGAGAATAATGGTATCGCTGCTTAGGGGATAAATACCGAGAAAATCGGTACGATTGGGGATATAAAAAGGGAACATCCCTTTAGGACCATTGGGATCATCGGTAATGACCTCTTTGAAATCAACACTTTCACCTGCTTGTTCGAGATGGAGGGCGAAATTGCCTGCCACCCCGAAACCGACATACTCGTTATAGTGTGCCACTTGCTTTTGCCTCAGCAAACTCTTCGTAGCTCCCTACAAAGTCCGTATAGGTTCCATCAAGGTGTAATTCGATTACACGACTTGCAAATGCATCAAGAAGCTCACGGTCATGACTCACACAAATAACATTTCCTTCGAACTCATACAACGCTTCACCCAATGCAACAATGGCTTCAAGGTCAAGGTGATTGGTTGGTTCATCCAGAACAAGGAAATTCCCCCCCTCCAGCATCATTTTGGAGAGCATCATACGGTGTTTTTCCCCCCCACTGATTTTCTCAACACTCTTCTCTTGCTGTTCGCCGTTAAAGAGCATACGCCCAAGACAGTTACGAATCTCAGAAATTTCCCGTTTGGGATCATACGCACGAAGCCAATCGTACAACGTCCCCGTCCCTTTGATCTTATCGGCAGTGTCTTGAGGGAAATAGCTGTTTTCAATCGTCGCTCCCCACTTAACACTTCCTATCGTAGGCTTGATCTCTTCCATCAAAATTTTACACAGTGTCGTTTTACCTGCACCATTGGCACCAATAATAGCAATTTTTTCACCAGGGGCAACTTTCAAATTAATGTTATCCAACACATTCAAATCACCATAACTGTGGGATACATTGGTAACTTCGAGTGCTTCATCCCCCATTTGACGCTTCGCTTTAAAGACAATACTAGGATCACGGCGAGACGATGGCTTAATATCATCAATGGTCAATTTATCCAGTTGCTTTTGACGTGAGGTTGCTTGCTTAGCTTTGGACGCATTCGCAGAGAATCGGCGAACAAACGCTTCGAGTTGCTCTTTCTCTTTTACCTTTTTATCGCGATCGAGTTGCGCTTGGTTCGCCATTACCGTCGATGCAAGATACCAATCATCATACGTCCCTGTAAACTCACGAATTTTTTGGAAATCGACATCGAGGATATTGGTTACAACGGCATTAATGAAGTGACGGTCATGGGAGATAATAACCAATGTCCCCTCGTGGCGTTGAAGTTCACGCTCTAACCATCCGATTGTCTCAATATCAAGGTTATTTGTCGGCTCATCGAGGAATAAAACATCGGGTTTTGGATACAAAACTTGCGCTAACAAAACTTTGAATTTTTCGGATG
>JAABPY010000124.1 GCA_011391735.1 Sulfuricurvum sp.
TCGCAGGGGATGAGGGAAGACCTGTCTCTCATATTGTTTCCAACTTAATTAGCTCTATCGACTTAGTGGCGGATATACAAGCGGTACTTGATACATTGATTTCTAAAGAGATGGATGTACAAACAACAATTGGGAAATGGTACACAATGCGTATTCTCCCTTACAAAACCGTTGACAATGTAATAGAGGGTGCTGTCATTACTTTTATTGACAATACGGCTCGAAAAAAGGCAGAAGAAGCACTGTATAAAGCAGGAACCCTCCAAAGAGCCATTTTTAACAGTGCCAATTTCTCAAGTATTGCCACGGATGTTAATGGGGTCATTCAAATCTTTAATGTCGGGGCGGAGAGAATGTTAGGTTATGCGGCTGTTGATGTGATGAATAAAATTACACCCGCTGATATTTCTGACCCCAAAGAAATAGTTATTCGTGCTAAAACATTAAGCCTAGAATTTGATACACCCATCACGCCGGGTTTTGAAGCGTTGGTCTTTAAAGCCTCTCGTGGGATTGAGGATATTTATGAGCTGACCTATGTTCGCAAAGATGGTAGTCGCTTTCCTGCAATCGTATCCGTCACGGCTTTGCGTGATGACCAAAACACCATTATTGGCTACTTACTCATAGGCAGCGACAATACGGCTCGTAAAGAGGCAGCAGAAGCGCAGCTTAAAGTCAATGAGTTACTGCATTTGGCTATCGTCGTACGCGATGCGCATGATGCCATTACGGTTCAAAGTTTAGATGGTTCTATTCTTGCTTGGAATCCAGGAGCTGTGAGAATGTACGGCTGGAGCGAAGAAGAAGCACTCCAAATGAATGTCCGTGACCGTATCCCAATATCTCTACGAGAAAAAGCACTCGAACGAGTACATCAGTTGAGCCAAGCTGAAATATTAGAGCCTTTATTTACGCAACGCATTAAAAAAGATGGTCAAATCGTAGAAGTCTGGCTCACTGCTACTGCTTTGGTAAATGAGAGTGGAACTATGTATGCCGTTGCCACTACAGAACGGATGATAGAATTAAAAATTAGTAAAATGGAATCAAAATGATAAGCACAGAAAAGCTTCAACAAGATTTACGACAAAAGGCTGAAAAAATCTCCCTAGAAAAAAGTGTACTCTCTCAAGAAAATTTAGAGATCATGCCCCCTAATGAGATAAGACAGATGCTCCATGAGTTGCAGGTGCATCAAATTGAGTTAGAGATGCAAAACGATGAACTACGTCAAACGCAAATAGAGCTTGACGCCCAACGCGAACGCTATTTTGACCTCTATGATTTGGCCCCCGTCGGGTATTGCACTCTCTCAGAAGAGGGATTTATCTTAGAAGCCAACTTAACCGCTGCCATATTGCTGGGGATTAGTCGAAGCAAGCTCGTGGGGCGACTCATGTCTGGATTTGTCCATAAAGAAGACCAAAACAACTACTATTTATACCGCAAACAATTCTTTCGTTCAGATGAAAAATTCTCTTTTGAGTTGCGTTTACTTCGTGAAAACAATCCCCCCTTTTGGGCTCATCTAATAACAACTGCTGCAAAAAACAGTGATGATATTTCCGTAGTTCGCCTAATAATGAGTGATATTACCGAAAAAAAGCTATACGAAGATGAGTTAAATCGAATTGCCCAATACGATGCACTCACCAATCTCCCCAATCGAGTACTGTTATCCGATCGCCTCAGTCAGGGGATGGCTCAGTCTCAACGCCATGGGCTTCCGTTGGCAGTTGTTTATCTCGACTTGGATGGGTTCAAGGAGATTAATGATACGTATGGGCATGAAACAGGGGATCATCTTTTGATTACGCTCTCCAATCAAATGAAACAAACGCTTCGAGAGGGAGATACCATAGCACGAATTGGCGGAGATGAGTTTGTTATCATCTTGCTTGATTTAAAAACTATTGAAGACGCAATACCTATGATTATTCGTCTGTTGGATGCTACTTCTACACCAATACATGTCGATAATTTTACACTCACAATTACCGCTAGTCTCGGAGTTACTTTTTATCCGCAAGCGCAAAATATAGATACGGATTTACTACTGCGTCAAGCGGATCAAGCCATGTATCAGGCTAAACTAGCCGGTAGAAATCGCTACCATGTTTTTGATACACAGCAAGACACACTTCTTCGAAAGAGATATGAGTTTGTAGAAAATATGCATAAAGCGATGCAATCGTCTCAATTCCTCCTCTATTATCAGCCCAAAGTCAATATGAAAACAGGAGCCATCATCGGGGTGGAGGCGCTCATTCGATGGCAACATCCCCAAAACGGTCTCTTAGCACCCGCTTTATTTTTACCTATGATTGAAGATCATCCAATCTCTATTGAACTGGGAGAATGGGTTATTCATACCGCTCTCAAACAAATGGAACTTTGGCAAAATCAGGGATTTGATATGAATGTGAGTGTTAATATCAGTGCTAGACAGCTTCAAGAAAATAATTTTGTCAATCGTTTACAGACTATTTTAGCGGTACACCCCAATGTCAATCCTGCACATTTAGAACTCGAAGTACTAGAAACCAGCAAACTAGAAGACATGAATCGAACCGCTCAAATTATACAATCATGCCGAGAATTCAATGTACTTTTCTCCTTAGATGATTTTGGCACTGGCTATTCTTCCCTCACATACCTACAAAGACTTCCGATTGCCACGATAAAAATTGACCAAAGTTTTATTCGTGACATGTTTGATAATCCAAATGATTTTGCAATTTTATCAGGGATTATCAGTCTTGCTACTGCATTTGAGTTGGACATAATAGCAGAGGGGGTAGAAACCATTAAACATGGAGAACGGCTCTTAGAAATGGGATGTGAATGTGCGCAGGGTTATGCGATAGCGCGCCCAATGCCAGCGCATGAACTTCCAAATTGGGCAGCCACTTGGCACTCCCATTCGGAGTGGATGAAGTAGTTGAGCGGATATACCATGGGGAAGATAAAAATAGAATCGACTACTTCTTCCCCGCCATCTTAATGTAAATTTGCAATATATCCAACGCCGCAGGGGTTATACCACTAATTTGTGAAGCGGCTTGCAACGTTGGAGGATTGAATTTGGTGAGTTTATCAACGATCTCATTGGAAAGACCCGAAACCGATTTGAAATCAAAGTTTTCGGGGATGGCAATATGGAGCATCCGTGACATTTTTTCGATGTCGTCACTTTGTTTTTCGACATAACGGGCGTATTTGGCTTCGATCAAAATTTGCTCTTGAATATAAGGATCAAGTTCGCCGAAACTTGGGATCAGCTTGGGGAGTTTCTCCAACTCAAAACTTTTACGAGAGACGAGTTGTGTCCCCGTGATTCGATCATTGATCCGCTCTTCGTCGATGGAGTCCAAAAAGGCTAAAAACTCTTTGGTCGGAGTGAAAATTGTAGTCTCCAAAAGGGCAGTTCCCTCACTGATTTGATGTCGTTTGAGCTCGATTTGCTCCATTTGTTCATCGCTAATAAGCCCCAATGCGTGACCGTATCTCCCCAAACGCAAATCGGCTGTCTCTTCCCGAAGTAAAAGGCGATACTCAGCACGAGAGGTAAACATACGGTAGGGCTCTTTCGTCCCTTTGGTGACCAAATCATCAATCAATACACCAATGTACGCTTCATCACGACGCAAAATGAGAGGCTCTTTTCCTTGAAGACTTAAGGCGGCATTAATTCCCGCCATCATCCCCTGCGCTGCTGCCTCTTCGTATCCTGTCGTTCCGTTGATCTGTCCTGCACAATAGAGATTTTTTACTTTTTTGGTCTCTAGGGTGTGTTTGAGCTCGGTGGGGTCAACATAATCATACTCAATCGCATAGCCGTAACGGACAATTTTGGCATTTTCCATCCCAATGACGGAGTGAATCATTTCACGCTGAACATCTGGGGGGAGAGAGGTGGACATTCCGTTGATATAGCACTCCGTATTTTCCGCTGTTTGGGGTTCGATAAAGAGATGGTGACGCTCTTTGTCACGGAAACGATTGACTTTGTCTTCAATACTGGGGCAATAGCGTGGCCCTACCCCTTCGATTTGTCCCGTAAACAAGGGGGCTCGATGGAAATTCCCCTCGATGAGGCTATGGGTATCTTCGTTGGTATAGGCGATATAACACGGAAGTTGCTTTTTTTCTTGCGCAAATTTTACTCTATCGGTACGAAAACTAAACGGATTGGGGAGCGCATCGCCGTCTTGGATTTCCATTACAGAAAAATCAATGGAGGAGCTATCAACGCGTGGGCACGTTCCCGTTTTGAGCCGTCCAACAGCAAGCCCTGCCTCACGCAATGACTCCGTCAACCCTTTGGCAGCAAACTCACCAAAACGCCCTGCTTCTTGAGTGATTTCACCGATATGAATCATCCCGTTTAGAAACGTCCCAGTAGTCAAAATCACTCTCTTAGCGTGATACTCGTTAAGAAGATGAGTACGTATTCCAACAACCGTATCCCCTTCTATAATAAGCGATGTCGCTGTCTCTTGAACAAGAGACATATTGGGGGTGGTCAAAATGGTGTTACGGGCGATCATACGGTAGCGATCCATATCAATTTGCGCCCTACTTCCCCGAACGGCTGGCCCTTTGGTGATATTGAGAATACGAAACTGTATCCCTGCTTCATCCGTAAGTAGTCCCATTTCACCGCCAAGGGCATCAAGTTCACGAACCAAATGCCCTTTGGCTAAACCGCCAACAGCTGGATTACAGCTTGTCGCCCCCACTTGCTCCGCTAACATCGAGACCATCAAGGTATTGTGTCCCATACGAGCAGATGCAAGTGCCGCTTCGATTCCTGCGTGTCCGCCACCGACTACGATTACGTCATAATTTATCATTGGTTACTTCTTTATTACTTTCTTAACTGCAATTATAACGAGGGTTGTTGAAACTTATACCTCACCCTCTTCATTATTAACAACCCGATTTCGTCCTGATTCTTTGGCATGATACAAAAGATCATCGGCTTGTTTATAGAGTTCTTCATAATCAGTAATCGCATTGGCATTCATGATAACAAGCCCCATCGATGCCGTAACATAGGCACTTACACTATTTTTTTCGTGTTGTATCTTTAGATCTTCGATCTCTTTGCACAAAGAGGTAGCAAACTCGACTCCATGATTGTACGATTGGGCTCTAAACAAAATCCCAAACTCCTCTCCCCCAAGTCTAAAACAATAATCATCCGCTCGGTGTAATGAATTTTTGAACACTTGGGCAACTTTTATCAGAACTTCATCCCCCATTTGATGTCCATAGGTATCATTGTAGAGTTTAAAATGGTCAACATCCATCATTAAAAAGCAAAAAAGTTCATTATTTCGTTTGGCAGAATCGATCATTTTTGGGAGCATTTCATTAAAATAGCGACGGTTGTAAATTTGGGTTAACCCATCGGTAATGGAAAGCTCTTCGATCCTTTTTTTGTCGGTAATGTCTTGACGAATGGAGGTGTACTCAATAATTTCACCGTTCTCATCCATAATAGGGGTAATCGTGGAGTAAACCCAATAATAACTTCCATCTTTGCAGAGATTTTTAATCTCCCCTTGCCAGATTTCACCGCTTCGAATCGTTTTCCAAAGATCATTGTATAAACTTATTGGCATATCAGGATGGCGAACGATATTGTGTTTTCGTCCAATTAATTCCTCTTGCGTGTATCCCGTAATGGCACAAAATGCTTGACTAACATAGGTGATTGTTCCACTTAAATTGGTAGTCGAGGTGATAATATAGGTGTCGATAATCGTAATATAGCGTTTGAGATTTTTGTTCGTCAAATCTATCTTTGCATTGGCATTTTCAAGCTCTTGGGTTCGTATTTGAACTTTTAGCTCCAACTCATCGGCATATTTTTGAATCGTCTCTTGAGATGCCCTTAGGGCAATGGACATCTCTTGAAAATTTCGAGAAAGCTCCCCTATCTCATTTTGAGTATCATAGTCAAACGATGTCTCTATTTTTTTCCCTTTTGAGAAGTTTTTCATCGTATTTGCTAGCTTCTCAATAGGCTGTACGATATGTTTAATCGCTGAGAGGATGGCGATAACAATCCCTATTCCGACAAAAAAGAGGATAAGGATAGAATAAAAACGCAATTGCGCCACGGGTGCGAGGATCTCATCATGATCGATTTGAGCAACAATTCCCCAACGAAGTATGGGAATATAGCCCCATGCCGCAACCACCTCTTTGCCTCTGTAATCGTATGCGATTGCTTTATTACTCTCTCCGTACACCGCTTTGTAAATCGGTAGTTCTGTTAGTGTGGGAAATTGGTAATCTTCATCCACTGAATTTTTTTGGTATCGTAAAGGGGTCGTCGATACAATTTTATTTGTATGGGTTAGTTTGGCGGCATACACTTCTCCACTCTCCCCCATCCCCTCTTGATTCAAAAAAAGTTCATTGATGTTGCTAATATTGATTTGAAATACGATCACCCCAATAAATGTATGATTGGCATATACAGGAGTTGCCATAAACAGCGCCTCTTTATTCGAGGGTTTATAGTATCTAAAGTCACTAATTTGGGTCTCCAACTGTTCAATACACTTACGGTACACCTCTCCCAAGTTGGTATCGGCTTGGGCACCCGTGTTCAAATTGGTCCCCAAATCGGACTCTTTTTTGACGCTGTAAAGAATCGTCCCATCTTTATCCACAAACATAAGATCGTGAAGTTGATACCGTGCGACAAGATTTACAAAATAATTCCTACTCTCTTGATGATCCTCTTTGAGAGGGTGTTTGGACAACAACATCTCTTTGACCGCTTGGGATGTTGCAAGAACCTCAATCTCTCCCCCTATTCGACTCAAATGGTTATCTATCGCCTCCGATTTTTCTTTTAATATAAGTTGAAGATGACCCTTTGCCTCCTCTTCATAGAGTGATTTTTGATAATAGTAGTTAACACTTGTCAATACCAATAAAGGGAGTAGCGAGAGGAGGATAAACCAAAAAAGGATCTCATTTTTGATATGAAGGGTATACCATCGGCTCATTGTTTCCCCCTTGGTGCTTCCCAGTGATTATTCCACGACTTAAAAAGTCGCACTTCACTCTCATCCCAAAACTCCTTGGATGCAACTGAAGGGTAGGGGTGAGGGAGTGTGGGCGTTATGGAACTCCATACGATTTGAAAACCTTTTGGTTGAAAAGAGGCAATATTCACCGTTTTCGTGAGATGATTGTTGGTTTTGTCAATATAAACAATACCAAAAAGTGAGTTCAGACTCTCTTGGTGTATTTGCACCACAAGGGCTTTCGTATCGGTTTTTTGACTCTCTTCAACCCCTTTTTTCCAAAATTGAAACCCTAAATAAGTCAAATATCCTGCATCGGTGAGACGATATTTTTTTCCCAATTTTTGGGATACTTTTTGGATAAATTGGTGATTTTCATTTGAGGCAATCGTATCAAAATAGCCCCACGTTGCAAAGTTACCAAGTAGGGGTTGCAACCCTATGTGAGACGCAATAGACTCCATACTGCTTTGATCGAGACTCAATGAAAATACGGGAATCGTTTGTGCGGTGATATTCGCATCATGGAGCGCTTTGAAAAAAGCGATATTACTCGTTCCATTAAGGGTATTGATGATCGCATCGGGGGAACTTTTTTGGATCTCGTGCACCGTTGCATTAAAATCATCACTCCCCAAAGGGAGATACGTTGAACCAAGAATATTAAAACCAATATAATGGGAGAGTTCTTTAATATAAACATCCGTCATTCGAGGGTAGATGTAATCCGATCCGACAAGATAAAGCGTGTTCCCGTAGTGCTGTTTGATATAGCTAAGGGTGGGATTGACCTGCTGATTGGGGGTGGCACCCAAATAGAGGATATTCTTTGATGCTTCAACCCCTTCGTATTGAACTGGATAGATAAGGAGGGCGTTTTTGGCTTCGACGACTGGCTTGACCGCTTTTCGAGAAGCCGATGTCCAACACCCAAAAATCGTATTTGCCCCTTGAGCAATCAACGACGATGCCCCTTTGGCAAACTCCTTGGGATCAGAGGCTCCATCGTATTCGATAATTTCAACTTTTCGATTTAATACCCCCCCGTTCTCATTTAACTCATCCACCGCAAAGTGAAGCATATTCGCAATGACTTTCTCCTCATTCGACATCGTTCCCGTTTTTGAGTAGAGTAACCCCACTTTGATCGTTTGTCGCTTTTGAGCCCCTAAAACGACCACAGAAATGGTAATAAAGAGAAAAATGAAGAGGGTGGTTATCCAAAACTTCACTGTATCTCCTCCCATAACTTAGGCTTATCAATAAAGTAGCCTTGTGAGTACTCTATTCCCAGCTCGACAACTTTCTCTTGGATCTTCGCATTGGAGACAAACTCCGCAATCACTTCCATAGTATTCTTTTTAGCAAACATAACAATCGTCTCCACTACATTGTAACTGTTGGGGTCGTGATCGATGTTTTTGATCATACTTCCATCAATTTTGATAAAATCGGCATTCAGTTTTAAAAGGTACTCAAAATTACTATACCCCGTACCAAAATCATCAATTGCCAGCTTCACCTGATATTTTTTAATCTCATCGATAAACTCTTTGACGATTGAGAAGTTCTCAATCCCCTCTGACTCCACCAATTCGATAACCAGCTGATGAGCGTTCGAAGAATTTCTAATCATATTCATCAGATAGAGGTTGGTCTCTTCATCAAAAATATCCTCCGCCGTGATATTGATACTAATCGATTTTGATGTCAAAGGTAATAGCCCAAACGCTTTTTTGATCACTCTGCGTGTCAGCTGAGGGTAAAGTTTCGTCCGTTTGGCAACATCCAAAAATTCAATAGGTGAAATCACCTCCCCATTCGTCTCAATAAGTCGCATAAGGGCTTCATATTTTTCGATCCTATGGTTGACATTGGAATAAAGGGGTTGTAATGCGATCTCAATTCTGTCCTCTAACAACGCCTCTTTTATTTTCTTGCTCCATAGAATATTACTTGCAAATTGAGTTTGAGTTTGAAGGTTATCGTGATAGTTGATAACCGCCTTTTTGGTACTTTTCGCCTCTTTGAGTGCCATATCGGCTTTGACAACATCTCCCCCAGAACTCACCAATCCAGCACTTAAGCTCACCTCGATTTCATGATCGTTGATGTGTAGCTTTGTATTCTCGATAGAGCGTACAATCGTTACAATCGTATCGTGAAAAACAGTAAATGGCTCTTTTTGTAGGGTTATAAGGGCAAACTCATCCCCATGATTTCGATAGAGTCGATAGTTTTTTTCATAGCTGATAGTAAGTAAGATAGTCGAAATCTCTTTGAGAACCTCATCACCGAAATCTTGCCCGTAAAAATCGTTGATACTCTTAAAATTATCGAGATTAAGGAGGGCAATGTGAGAATGTTGAAACTCTTTTAGATCTTCTGAGAGTTTAAAGCGATTGAAGATTCCTGTTAGGGAGTCGGTATAAAACGTTTTCTTAAGCTCAGACTGTGACGCTACCAACTCCGTCACATCTTCACGAAAAGCCACATACTCAAATACCTTCCCCTTATCATCGATGATAGGGATAATAGTGATTTTGGCATAAAAGGGATCTTTGTTTTTTTTGCGATTTTTTATTAATCCTCTATAAATCTCCCCTTTTTGTATGGTTTCCCACATCTCTTTAAAATAGACTTTTGGGGTTGATGGATCACGGAAAATATTGTGCCCTTTGCCGATAATCTCTCCTCTGTCGTATCCTGTCAATTGCAGCAACTCATCGTTAACATCGATAATATTCCCCCGAAGATCACTAGTAGAGATGATGCTTCCTGAATAGATGGCATTTTTATATTGTCGAAGAAGCTTCACCGATTTTTGCAATTCCTCATTATTCGATGAGATAAGGGTATGTGAATATTCCAACTGTTTTAAATTCTTATGAAAAAATTCAAACATAAAATACAATGAGACGAGGTAGGCTAACAATCGTAATGTATGCCAAAACCACCACTGCATATCCCAGATACTCGAAAAAAAGAATAAAATTCCTGCACTGCCAAACAACATCGTATGACCGATAAAAAGCAAATCATCAAAATCCCCATCTTCAATATAGCGTTTGATAAAATACAGTGATGCCAAAAAGAACAACGCACCTCCCATTAAATTAAGCAAGTTCGCTGTATCGGTAAATTCTTGTTGTGAATCAAGCATTTGAGGAAGTAACGAGGGGTTTAGAATCGAAAAAACAGCGATAACAAAAGAGATGATAAAAATAATAATAGGGGCATAATAGTAACGCTTTGAAGAGACTTGGATGTTCTCAAACCAGACAAAGGTAAAAAGGGCTCCACCAAAAAAGATCGCCAAAGAGTGCAACCAAACAAAAAGTTCCCCCGGTGCGACAATCGCATGAAAAATATCAAAAACACCCATCGCAATCAACGCAAATGAGGCTCTATGAAAACGATTAAGCTCCAACTGCGTATGGTACATTACAAAAATCATCCCCGTAAGGAGAAACGCTATCGTCCCTCCAATCGTCTCCACCGTTGAATGTAAAGGGATGCTTACAAATCGCCACTCTGAAAAAGAGTTCATAAAAAATCCCACCCCTATAGGGAGAACCAACGTCGCCAGAAGCATAAGTAGTAAATTCAAATCATATTTGTCAACTCTCAACTTACCCTCTTTTTTTGTTCAATTTTACCACAATAAAGCTCTTACACTGGAACAAAAGTACATTTACAAAAAGTCAAAGTAAAATTGTCTTACAATCTTTATTTTTGTAGAATACAAACAACGTTATGATATAATTTCGTCTTATTAACTCTACAAAAGAGAGCCTATGCCATTAGAAAGTTTGTTTGAAAAATATCATAAAATTACAAAACTTCAAAAATATCCTTATAAACGCTATTTTCTAAACACCATCGATTTTAATGACAAGATGATCGGAATTTTAGGGGCTCGCGGGGTAGGCAAGACGACGTCCATCCTCCAACATTTGAATAATCTTGATGTGCCAATGGGTAAAAAACTCTATTTCAGTGCGGATAGTATTGCACTCAGTGGTGTCAAGTTGTATGATATTGCCGATATGTTTTCCAAAAGTGGCGGTAAAGTTTTAGCCATTGATGAAATCCATAAATATGCGAATTTTGAAAACGACCTCAAGGAAATCTACGATTTCTTAGACCTCCAAGTAATTTTTAGTGGTTCATCCGCAATGCAGTTGGAACATAAGAAAGCCGATCTGAGCCGACGGGCTGTTTTGTATCGTGTTGCAGGTCTTTCATTTCGGGAATTTTTGGAACTGAAGTTGGGGATGAAATTTGAAAGTTTCACTTTGGATGAAATCCTTACTAATCATATCAAGATTGCTTCAGAGATCACCAAGCGAATCAAACCGTTTGAGTTTTTCAGCGAATACCTCCAAAACGGTTATTACCCTTATTATTTTGAGAACCCCAATACGTATGGACTAAAGCTCGAAGAGACCATCAATACCGTCATTGAGAGTGATTTACCGATCATTTTCAACATTGAACCGCAAAATATCCAAAAACTCAAACAGTTGGTCGGGCTGATCTGCGCATCCAAACCCTACGAACTCAATATCACAGCCCTTGCGGCAAAAATCGGGATAAATCGCACAACCCTTTACCAATATATTGATTATCTGAGTTTGGGCAATATCTTTTATTCATTACGCTCACGTGCAAAAAATGATAGTGTCTTTTCCAAACCCTCCAAACTCTATCTCAACAATCCAAATCTCGGACAATATTATTGTGCAAATCAGGAAATAGGGACGATACGAGAACAGTTCTTCGCCTCGCAGCTTCGGGTGAATCATACGTTGCATTATCCCAATAGTGGGGACTTTCTGATTGATGAGAGAGTTACGGTTGAAATCGGCGGTAAAAATAAAAGTTTTGAACAAATAAAAGAGATACCGAACTCGTTTGTAGTAGCCGATGATATTGAAATAGGGTTTGGGAATAAAATACCGCTTTGGATTTTCGGATTTTTGTATTAAAAAGCGATGCCAAATAGAAGTAAGACTTCATTCAGTGGACTTTTCAATGTAAGTCTTCGAACGATTCAGAGGGATCTAAACGAAAGGCTATCCTATCTTCCCATCAAAAAAGAAAATGATTACTACTCCTTAGAGACGTATGCTTTGGGGAAGCTCAACGTATTTTTTTGACATTACTTATCCATTAGTAGTATAATTACATATCAAAAAAGATACTAAATAAGGTACTTAATATGCAACCAATAATGGCAAACTATACAGCAAGTATTACTGAACTCAAAAAATCACCCACACAGATTCTCGAAAGTGCAGGGAACGAGGTAGTGGCGATTCTCAATCACAATGTCGCCAGTGCGTATCTTGTCCCATCCAAAACCTATGAAAAACTTATGGAGATGTTGGATGATTATCTCCTCTCCAAAGATGTACAAAAAAGAATAAGTGAACCTTTTACACCGATTAGAGTTTCACTCGATGACTTATGATTTAGAATTTCACCCTGCCGCACTCAAAGAGTGGAAAGATCTGGGCTCAACCATCAAAGAACAATTCAAAAAAAAGCTCAAACAACGTCTCGATAATCCAAAAGTACCCAAAGATAAACTAAGTGGATTTGAATCCGTCTATAAAATCAAACTCAAAACGGCAGGTTATAGACTTGCCTATGAAGTTAAAGACGACATAATCGTTGTACTTGTTCTGGCTATCGGGAAAAGAGAAAACAATAAAGTGTACAATTTATTACACTCCCACACGTGATATATACCCATTTCTCTCGTTCCCAACGTCCTCCTCGTGTATGCTATAGTTAACCCAAACCATTGTAAAATACCCCATTATTCCCAAAGGAGCACCCCAAAGATGCGATTTGCTGATCCTACCAATGATGTTGCCTTCAAAAAGATATTTGGAGATGAAAACAAAAAAGAGATTCTTATCTCATTTTTGAATGCTGTTTTAGATTTTACAGGCAATGACGCTATCAAAAGTATCACCATAGCCAACCCCTATCAAGTCCCCAAAATAGAAGACCTAAAAAACACGATACTCGATATTAAAGCCGTCGATAACAATAATAATTCCTTCATCGTCGAAATGCAAGTTGCCAAAGACAAAGAGTTTGCGAAAAGAAGCCTTTATTACACGTCCAAAAGTTATGTCTCCCAGTTGGGTGTTTCCAAAGAGTATTCAACGTTACAAAAAGTTTACTTTATCGGGATACTCAATTTTTCTATCCTAGAAACCAGCGAATACATCTCACGACACCTTATTCTCGATGCCAAAACGCTCAAACAAGAGATAGGAGATTTTGAATTTACCTTTATTGAACTTCCAAAGTTTACGAAGTCTTTAGACTCTTTAGAAAACTCTATTACTGATCAATGGATTTATTTTATCAAAAACGCCTCTAACTTTGAACTGATCCCCGCAGAATTGGAAAATATCCAAGAGTTCAAAGAGGCGTTTGCAATAGCGCAACAATACACATGGAGTAAGCAAGAGATGGAGGTGTATGACTACGTCTCTATGCGAGAAGGGATTCAAGAAAACGCCCTCAAAACAGCAATAGAAGATGGTATGAAAATCGGGATGGAAAAAGGAATGGAGAAAGGAATGGAAAAGGGCATGGAAAAAGGTCGAGAAGAGGGGGAATACCAAGCCAAGCTTACCATTGCCAAAAACCTTCTTGATCTTTTGGATGATGCAACACTCTCACTAAAAACAGGATTGAGTATCAGTGAGATTGCGACTCTAAGAGAATAAAGCAAAAACAGTATAGAATTAAGCAAAATCTTTGATGCGAGACATACAATGAACACACCGCAAACCCTTGAAGAACTTTTGAAAAATTATGACCCAACCCCTCTTGAGTATGATCCAGAGGTCGATGGAGACAAAGAGCACCTGATCCGTGATGAGCTTTTATCCGAAAAAGAGCGACTCAAAGATGTTGTTACCAAACTTAAAGAGAAACATCGGGGTGATCGAAAAGTGAGGCGTTAAAGTTACGCACGTTATAATTTCCCCAAAAAGAGATACATTACAATGCTTCAAGATGCCTACAATGCTTTTAATGCAAAAGATTATTCCCAAGCATACCAACTGTTCACTATTTTAGCGCAATACAATCACCCTATTGCCCTCTCCTCACTTGGATTTATGCACCAACAGGGGCTTGGGGTTGAGAAATCACTTGAGGATGCGTATCACCTTTATGTTCGAGCAGCCGATTTGGATGAGCCCACTGCCCTTTTTAATCTCGGATTACTCTATGCCGATGGAGTTGTTGTCGCTCACGATCAGTTTAAATCACACGAATTTTTGATGCGTTCAGCTGTATTGGAATTTCCTCAAGCGCAATATGAAGTGGCGATTAGCCTTGAAAAAGGGTTGGGATGCGTTCAAAATTTCTCCGAAGCAGCGTTTTGGTACGAGGAAGCGGCAAAACGCGGTCATGCAGGGGCATTTAATAATCTCGGCGTTCTTCTCAAAGAGGGGCATGGGGTTCAACTAAACTATCCCAAAGCCTTCATCTGTTTTTCTCGTGCTGCTGCGATGAATCTTCCTGAGGGGCAATACAATCTAGGATTACTCTACGATCAAGGGTTGGGATGCGATGCGAATCACGATGTGGCACTCCAGTGGTGTCGAAAAGCAGCGTATAATGGTCATGAAAAAGCAAAAGCCATTATTCAAGAACTTCAAGAAGAGGGGAAAATTATATGGTAATTTGTTTCAACAAAGGTTTTAGATGTTTACAGGATTGATTCGTGAAATGGGAAGTGTTAAAAGTTTTAGTGGAAATCGTTTATCACTTCATGCGAAGCACAAGGCGAAATTAGGAGACTCCATCGCCATCAACGGAACGTGTCTCTCGGTTGTGAGTCTCGAAAGTGATGGATTCACGGTCGAACTCTCCCCCGAAACCCTCAAACATATCGCCACTGAAAAGCTCACTGGGAATATCCATATCGAACCTGCCATGATGATGGGAGATCGTTTCGAGGGGCATATTGTCCAAGGGCATATTGACACACTCGGAACGGTCACCTCTATCACCAACACGGGTAACAGCTATGATGTTGTGATTGCCATCGACCCCGAATTTATCCCTCTCATCCCCCCAAAAGGCTCCATTGCCATTGATGGGGTAAGTCTGACGGTCAATGACGTGATGAAAGAGACTTTTCGCCTCACTATCATCCCCATTACGATGCGTGAAACCCTTTTTGGAAGTTACAAAAAAGGGACAAGGGTCAATATCGAGACCGATATGTTCGCCCGTTATATGCGCCATATTCTTACAACGTCTACGAAAAAAGATTTGAGTTGGAATGAGGTAGAGCACATTAGTGCGCTGTATTAATGGTAATAAAAAAATAAATATTAAATATGAATTAATCCTATCTATAAAAAAATATCTAGTAGGGTATAATTGCATCAAAACTGAAAAAAAGGTCAAAGATGCACGAGCGACTTTTAAGATCAAAAGGGTTAAAATTAACACCACAACGGTTAATGGCACTTAAAGCCATAGAAGAAGGTGGGCATATCGATATCGATCAATTGCATGATAGCTTCAATCGTTTAGGTATGAAAATCCCACTTGCGACACTGTACCGTATTTTGGGTGAGCTCTCTTCTGTTGGAATCTTGCATACAGTGACACTATCAGGACAAAAGACACGCTATGAAATTGCTAAGGGGGATCACCCTCATTTTTTATGTGAACAATGCGGACAATTAGAAGATTTACATATTACTATGAATAAAATTGCATCTATCGCACAACAAGCATGTATCCATACAACACACTCCGTATCCATAATGCTTCACGGAATTTGTCAAAATTGTAGTGCTTTTCCTGCCATTGATAAGGAAGGAAGTTGATAATGGCTATTGCAAAAGAGCAATAGCCATTTAGGATTAATTCACATCCACCTTCGGAGTTTTCACCGTAGAAGCAGGAAGCATTGGATAGATCACTTGAGGTTTTTTACCTTCGAGTGCTTTTAGGAACGTTTCGATTTCGGTTGTCTCTTTATCGTTTAGATCAACACCAAGCTGAATACGTCCCATCTCTTTGATCGCTTCACTCAATGTTGCGATTTGACCGTTGTGGAAGTAGGGAGCCGTTTCGGTAATGTTGCGCAAGGTTGGGACTCGTACCATCCCGTTTTTATCCCCACGGAAATCACCCACTTCGAGGTGTTTGTACACGGCAACCGCACCGAATGCTTGCATCGTTCCCCCGAGGGCTATATCGTTATGACACGTTGCACACCCTTTGTCGATGAATGTTTTAAGCCCTTTTTGTTCCTCTTTTGTAAGGGCTTTTTTATTCCCGTTCAAGAAATCATCATAACGGGATGGAGTGACAAGGGTGCGCTCATAGACAGCGATCGTATCGGCAACTTTCTCAAAGGTAATTTTGATATCTTTACCGTACGCTTTTTGAAACCGTGCTACGTATTGAGGTATAGAAGTGACAACGCCTGTGACATACTCCTTAGAAGCTGCCATTTCGGGCCCTGCTTGGATTGGTCCTTGCGCTTGATCTTCGAGATGAGGAGAGCGTCCATCCCAAAATTGTTGGCTATAAAATACGGCATTATAAACCGTCGGTGAACTCAAATGGTGCGGATTAGCCGTCCATTTGTGTCCGATAGCAGCTGTCATACCGTCTACTCCACCGATGGCAAGATTGTGACAGGTATTACAACTAATCAGACCACTTTTAGAGAGGCGCGGATCAAAATAGAGCATTTTTCCCAACTCTACTTTGGCTGATGTTGTTGGGTTTTTAGGGTTAGAGGTGAGTTTCTCGAGTGCCTTAGCATTGGAGGGGATCGGTTTTAACCCTGCTGTTTTGGCTTCATCGGCTAGTGTTGCACCCATTACAGTTGAAGCAACGAGGGCAGAAATCATTAATGCTTTCATTTAAAGTATCCTTGAAACAATTTTTATTGTGGAATAATAACACAATTGTTATAAAAATTAAATATTATCATTTAGAAAAATATATTATTTAATAAGTGATACTATATTATTGTTGAAACATTTTAAAAGGAAAAATATGAAAATAGTGGTTACTTTATGTGCAACGGCTTTGTCGTTGCTGGCGATTGACCCTCTTGTAAGCCCACAGTGGCTTAATGAACATCAGAACGATTCACAGCTTAAAATTATCGAAGTGTCAGATGGAGAAGGCTATGAGTTCGAACATATCAAAGGTGCTGCGCATACGACAATCGGTAAATGGCGTTTTGATAACGGTACGTTCCTCTCTGTCCGTCCTATCGCTGAGATTGAAAAAGAGATCAATGCCTTGGGAATCAATGAAAAAAGTGATATCGTCCTCTATGCCCCCATCAATGAGCCCAAAGATCTTCTTAAAGCCAGCTATATTTATTGGGCATTGAACTATCACGGAATCAAAAATATCGCACTCCTCGATGGTGGACTAAAAGGGTGGAAAAACAGTAAGCTTCCCCTTACCCACGAGAACCAAAACATCACCCCAAGCACCTATAAAGCAAAAATTGATCTCTCTAAGATTGCCGATATGACCTACGTCAAAAATCATCTTGGTAAACTTCCGATGATCGATGCACGACCAAGCGATATGTACTTGGGTGTCACTCCTACTGCAACGGTTAAACGCAATGGTCATATTAAAGGCGGTATGAGCTACTCGTGGAACTATTCGGTCGATAAAGAGTATGTCTTAAAAGATAAAAAAATGTTGGAAAGTGTCTTTAAAGAGGGGTACGGTTTGGATAAAAACAAAGAAGTTCTCGTCTATTGTACGGGAGGGCTTGAAACCTCTTTTAACTATTTCGTCCTCAACGGTGTACTTGGATATAAAAATGTCCGCTTATACGATGCGTCGATGAAAGAGTGGGGAAATCGTGACGATACTCCAATAACGCAATACCGCTACGAAACGTTTCAAAAATAAACCGCTTCCTCCGTAGTGGAGGAATTGGATTTCCTACCCTTATTTGGCTCCATATCCGTCGGTAAGCGTCTGCAAAAATGCAACAATAGCATCTTCCTCTTTATCACTTAACCCTAAATTCCCCAGTTCGGTATGATTCACCGTTTCAGGAATCTCAGCAACTCCCCAACGGCTTTGGTTCGTATCGCGGGTATTGTAAAACGACACCACCTCTTTGAGGGTTTTAAAAATTCCATTGTGCATATAAGGTCCCGTTAGTGCGATATTACGCAACGTGGATACTTTGAATTTCCCCCGATTTTCAGTTACTCGTCCATCGGCAATGACTTTAGGATTTCCCGCAAGACCAATATCAATAAAATTCTCATCCTTGGCATACGCGGGTATTGCTCTATTTTTCGGAACCCCTAGATTATCGTAGGTAAAATCGGTGAACAATCCTGGTGTACCATCCTCGGTAGGACGGGTCGGATGACAGGCAACACATTGTGCTTTTCCTTCAAAAAGGGTCAATCCTTCCATCTCTTGGGGGCTCAATGTTACTTTTCCTTTGATATAGAGATCAAACTTTGAGCTAAAGGGTGAAAACACTTTCGTCCGCTCGTATACGGCAATGGCGCGTGCAATTTTTTCATAGCCCGCTTCAGGATCTTCAAATACATTGAGTCCGAAGATTTTTTTGACCAAAGGGGCATACGATGCGGCGGCAACTTTGGCAACATACGACGCTTTATTAGGATTGTGCATCTCTACGGGATTCAGAGGTGGTCCTTTGGCTTGATCTTCAAGCAGTGAAGCCCGCCCGTCTAAAAACTGCCCCCCTGTATACAACCCTTCGACGACATCATAAGCAAACGCAGGGACGAAGGCCGCATATGCAGCTGTTGGGGTATTGCGTGTTCCAAATTGCCCTGCAACAACCCCTTCCGAGGTCGAAAAGTTACTATCAGGATCAGCAAAACCACTTGCTGCTGTATGACATGATGCACACGATTGCCCCGTGGGTTCAGAAAGATTTGTATCAAAAAACAGCGCCTCTCCCAGTGTTGCCAAATCGGTTTCGGTCGATGTAGGGGTGTCAACGGGAGCACCTTCATTGCATCCGCTAAAAAGAAAAATCGCCGTTGTTGAAAGTGCTAGCGTGAGAGATGTAGAAAAATTCATCGTACACTCCTTTATGATAATAATTTTCAAAACTATATCTAAATAGGGGTGCAAATGTCAATAGTGATAATTGTTATTATAAATATAGATTGCCTTACTCTTTAGCTGTAAAGTCTACCCTAACTCCTTCTAAACAGACATTCTTCACCACTCTCCCATCATTACGAATCAATACATACCCTATATGTAGCCGTTCCAACATCTCAACCGCTTTTTTCTCCTCCATTACCGATACAGCTGTCGCCAACGCATCAAGGCGGGTATTATCTCCGACATCCATTAGCGTCACCGACGCATACCGTTGCTGTGGTTTATGGGTTTTGGGATTGAGGAGATGGTTGTTGGCTTTGGTTTTGATGTACCGCTCGTAGTTTCCGCTCGTACTTATGGCGAACCGTTTTAAGGATGAGGAGACGACGGCGATGGTTCCATCGGGATGAAAGGGGTCTTGGAGTGCAACGTCACACCCTCCCAAACAGCCAATATCCCCCGATGCGGCAATCACCCCTTTATCCACCCCATTACGTTCTAAAATTCCAATAGCACGATCGACTGCATACCCTTTGCCAATTCCCCCCAGATCAATAATCGTGTGCGGATCAATTCGTATTTTATTATCCTCAATATGGATACGATGACTCGTCACGGTTTTGCCCAAACGCTCCACCTCTTTGGCACTCGGGATATGTTCATCCGCATAACCAAACCGATACCCCTGATGCGTCAACGAACCAATTGTCACATCAAATGCCCCATCACTTAAACGATACATCTCCAAAGAGCGTTCTAAGATTTCCCGTGTTACCTGTGAACCGTTCACCTCAAAATCACGATTGAGGTGCGATATTTTCGAATCGCTTTTATAGGTAGAGAGAGTTTGATCCAGATAAGCAAACTCACGAAATACGGCATCGCTGAGATTCTCGTCCGCTACTGTAACATGGATAAGAGTTCCCATATGCATCTGAACCCGTTCCTCTCCAAAAAGAAAAGCCGTTAGAAATAAAAAAAGTAATAATGTTTTCATACGCAAAGTGTACCA
>JAABPY010000125.1 GCA_011391735.1 Sulfuricurvum sp.
TTACCTCCCCTTTGCCAATAATACGATGGTTAACATACGATTCAACACTCTCTCCTGCAGGTTTGCCCAAATCAATGACAGACCCTTTTTCAAGTTTTAGAATTTCACCTAGCGTCAAGGTTGTTTGTCCCAAATCAGAGACAAATTCTACCTCCATATCCAGTAATCCATCGTAATCCATCCACCCAAGCTCTTTCTTGGGATCAAAATGGTGTTCTTTTTCAAGTTCTAATGCGTTCGATTGAGAATTTTGAGTTTCATCCATGGTTACAAGGCCTTTATTGCTATCATCATGTTGCCTTCACCAATACCAAACGTATAATAGTTATCCAAGTTTAATGGAAATTCCTTTTGTATATGAGGGGTCGAAATGGTGAAAGAAGCGTTTGGTTTTTCTTGTGCTAGGACTTTTGCGCTTCCAATTATCATATTTGTAGTTTCCAATAACATATCGTTCAAAGTTTGGGTATCGGATACTTTCTCATCCAAAAAAATCTCAGCTACAGTTTGAATAAGAATATTATCACATCCCATATAAACACGATAACCGCCACCCATTGCATCTGTTATATCAAGATAAGCAAAAAGTATTCTCATTTGAGAGGGAAGCGGTTGAATTACATAGGGCACTCTAAGTTGATGCGTACAAAAATTCTCAGCTGCTTCAAGTATAAAAGATATCATAACACACCTTATTCTTCATTATTATTGAAATTTAATAATTGTCTATTATAGCGATTTCCCTTTGAAACAATCTGTAAAATAGTGTATTCGTACTATATTTGAGCCAAATCATTATAAATATAATATATATTATGTTAACCAAATAACTATTTACCCAAAATTAGATAGACTTTTGCTATGGAATCCACTAAAGAACAACTTATTAATGATATACAAAATCTCCTCAACCGCTACGATGGTCTTAAACCGACAGTTATTAATCCAGCAATGTTAGCATTCATGGATAGAGAAACGTTACTTCAAATCA
The DNA here is from genome assembly GCA_011391735.1 of Sulfuricurvum sp. Lineage (GTDB taxonomy): Bacteria > Campylobacterota > Campylobacteria > Campylobacterales > Sulfurimonadaceae > Sulfuricurvum. The sequence goes on from JAABPY010000125.1 coordinate 992, forward strand.
TTCATTCGTTGCTTAAACAACAAGAAAATTGTAATAAAGACAATGAAGCATGGGTTCAACAATTTAAGTCACTCTAATTTATTTTTTTAATATTGTTAATAACAGTTTGTTACTATAATGTCACTGTATTAATTTAATGACATATTTTAACGTGTCATTAAAAACAACCAAAGGAGTTTTACCATGTCAACTGTTGACTTAATTCAATTAACTGAGCAAACTAAAAAACTAACGGCAATGATCGTTGAAGACGAAGTCGTCGCCAATGACCTTCTTAGCTCTACATTCAAAAACTTTTTTTCGGAAGTAACTTCTGCTTATAATGGTTCTGAAGCGTTGAGTATGTATGAAAAAATGAATCCAGATATCGTTTTTGTCGATATTATCATGCCAGAAATCGATGGTATTGAACTTGCTCGTCGTATTCGTGCAATCAACCCTTCTCAAATTATTATTGTTATTTCTGCAAGTAATGATATTCAAAAAATCTCTGAATCAATTGAAGTTGGTGTGAACAGCTTTATCCAAAAGCCAATTGATACCAAAAAAATTCTTGAAATGCTTCACAATATCGTCTCTCTTATCTCTAAACGTAAAAAAATTGAAACAAAAACGTTTTCAATCTCATTACCATTGGATGTCTATGAGTTAGTAGATGATAATGCAAAAGCAGAGAGTATCTCTAAAAATGCCGTCATCATCCGTGCGTTGCGTGCATTTTACAACGATTAATTTTTAACCGCCCTATCCTCCTATGGAATTCCATAGGGTTTAGCTTTTTTTAAGTTTTTTTCTCCTATAATTACGTCAAGCAATTGATTGCTACTTCTTAAAACGGCTCCATCATCTAACGGTTAGGATTTCAGGTTTTCATCCTGGCCATAGGGGTTCAAATCCCCTTGGAGTCACCACATTTTTTCTTCTTTTACAAAATCGTTTTATACTTAAAATACAAATTAATTACTTTTATGTTAGAATCACCCTTAATATTTATTAGAGGAATTTTAATGCTCCGTTTTGCCCCTAGCCCCACTGGAGATATGCACATTGGCAATCTTCGTGTCGCCCTTTTCAACTATATCATGTCCCAAAAACGTTCTGAACCTCTTTTGATCCGTATCGAGGATACCGACAAAGAGCGCAATATCCCCGGCAAAGAAGATGAGATTCTTGCACTTCTTGCCCTTTTTGGAATTACCCATGAAGAGCATCAACTCCAAAGTAACAATCTCCGCTTTCACCGTGCTATGGCATTGCAACTTTTGCACGATAAAAAAGCGTTCAGCTGTTTTTGCACCCCTGAAATCCTTGAAGCTAAGAGGGAGAAGTCCAAAGAGGATAAAATCGCTTACCGTTATGATGGAACGTGTGAACATCTTACCGCCGATCAAGTCATCGATAATCTGGCACCCTTTACAATTCGTTTGAAAAAACCGTCACATTCACTCACGGTACGCGATCTCATCAAAGGGGAATCGACCTTTGCCCCTGATGATATTGATAGCTTTATTATTATGCGTGCCGACAAATATCCGACCTATAATTTTGCGTGCGCAGTAGATGATATGCTCTCCGATGTCTCCCTTATTATCCGTGGCGAAGATCATCTTAGCAATACCCCCAAACAAATGGCGATTCAACACGCATTGGGGTACGATCGTACTATCGAATACGCTCACTTGCCCATCATTCTCAATAATGAGGGGAAAAAAATGTCCAAGCGTGATGATGCTTCCAGCGTCAAATGGCTTTTGGAAGAGGGATTTTTACCCGCAGCTATTATTAATTATCTCATTTTAATGGGGAACAAAACGCCACTCGAAATCTTCACCCTTGACGAGGCGATTAAATGGTTTGACCTCACTGCTATCTCCAAATCTCCTGCCCATTTCGATATTGATAAGCTCAAATTTATCAACCGTGAACATTTACGAGGACTTGATCCCAAAGAACTTTCCCGTTATGTCGGATTTGCTGATGAGGATATTGGGCGACTTGCCAAAGTTTTCTTGGATGAAGTAAGTACCCTCAAAGAATTGCGTGTAAAAATAGGGGCTATCTTTGCCCCAAAAATCGTTCCTGATGAATATAAAGAGGGGTTTGAAGTTCTTCGTAATTTGACGATTAAGGCCCCCCATTTTGATGATTATGATGCGTACAAAGGGTATTTAATGCAACACTCTGGATTAAAAGGGAAAAACCTCTTCAAACCTCTTCGCATTCTCTTAAGCGGTGCTGAACATGGTCCAGAGATGGGTGATCTTTATACCCATCTTAAAAATTATCTCAAAGAGGTGGTCAAATGATAGGGGGTATTATTTCTGGATTGGGGGGAATTGTCCATTCCCTCCTTACGGCTTACATTTGGATTGTCATTATTGGAGCCCTTCTTTCGTGGGTTCGTCCCGATCCCTATAATCCTATCGTTCAAATCATCACTCGCCTCACGGAGCCAGCCTACGCCCTGATTCGACGGATGATGCCGACGGTTTTTAACGGACTTGATTTGGCACCCATAATTTTGATCGTTTCCCTTAATATCATCGATGTAGTCTTGGTCAATATTATCAATGCAATGGTGATTCCTTGAATCGTTCACTCCTCCTTTGTATAGCCCTTTTCTCCTCCTGTTTTGCCGATGTAACGTTGGAGGAGATTACGGTTCATCCCCCCTCTCCTGAAAAAAACTTCCTTATTTGGCAATATCTCCACCAAGATATTAATGCGACTCAAGCAAGCGATGCTTTTTATCAGATGGATAGAGTTAATCAACGTTTTTTATTAGATTATGCCCAAAAAACCAATGAACCAGAGATTATCTATACCGCCCAATGTCTTCAGAAGCCAGCATCTGAGCTTACAACGATTGATGCCGATGATTGCCTTTATCTCGCCCTCACCCCTGCAAAGGCTCAAAGCCTTCAAAATAGTGAACGAGAGCAGCTTGCGACCAAACTGGGCAATAAATTTGGCGATGTTCAATGGCTACGGACGATGAACCAAGAGAGTCACTTTACCCCCTTTAGTGAGACGACCCCATCTTTGAAGCTTTTTTTAATCACTACCCCAACATACCACCAAGAGCATTTCAACCATCCGATTGATACCGACACCCTTAAATCTCTTATCGCTTCCAAAGGTTTCGGACAATTTGCCTATTCCGTTATTACCGATCCGAAGATGACTTTTGTACAAGCTTCTCTCTCTGAAGTAAGTGGCGGATGTTTTGATTTTCAGACCCATTTTTATTTGGGAATCAATGCCCTTCGGTATGGGCGTAATGATAGCGCCCTCTTTCATCTCAAAGAGGCACAAAAGCTAGCAAATTCCAAAATGGATCAAGATAGGACGTCTTTTTGGCTCTATCAACTTAAGGGCGAAACATTGATTCTCACGACCCTCTCCCAAAGTCTTGATCTCAATATGTACGCATTGTGGGCGAAAGAGAAAATGGGGATCAAAGCCGAAAACTATTTTACAACCCTCCCTACAAGGCAAAAAAATAGTTTTACAGGGGATAACCCTTTTGTCTGGAATGCCCTTAATGATGAAATTATGGTCTCTACGAAAGAGAATGTTGTCGATCTTGTCAACCGCTATGATGGAGAAAATTCGCTTGCCGTACAAGCCTATATCATTGAACATACCTATAGCCCCTATATCCACAATTTTACCATGCCCTACGATGCTTATATGACAACGCTTACCATCGATCAAAAAGCGTTTTTGTATGCCCTTATGCGTCAAGAGACACGGATGATCCCTGGATTAATCTCCCGCTCTTTTGCCCTTGGATTAATGCAGTTGATGCCATTTAATGTGGACAGCATCTCAAAAGCTCTCCCGTTAAAAGTAAGCTCCTATAGCGATATGTTCAATCCTGCCTACAATATCCCCTACGCTATCGAGCATATGAAACATATTGACAAAACCCTCTTCAATCCAGTCCTTAAGGCATACGCTTATAATGGTGGATTAGGATCGACAAAACGGTTAATTATCAATACGGGACAGTTTTTACAAGGGAAATATGAGCCGTTTATAAGTATGGAGCTTGTGGGAAATACGGAAAATCGAGAGTATGGCAAGCGGGTCCTTGCCAATTACGTTATCTATAAAAAAATACTAGGGGAAGAAGTGACGATTACTTCCCTTTTGGATAGCTTAGTGCAACCGACCCAGTCTGATTGTTTTCGAGCACCAACGTCAAATTCCCCTCTGGTGCAGAGTCGAACCGAATAAGATAGTATTTGTTCCAATTATTCTGAACGGGAATTAATGCCCGTCTAGGATCGGACTCTTTTAACTCCTCCATCGAGGTAGAGTTTTGCCCATTAAGTGTCAACGTATAGCCAAAGGTGTCTAAATCCCATTTTTTGACATTACGAAGCCCTCTAGTAAAATAAAATGCCCCAATAAAATACTCACCATCGTTATACGTTTGAGGATAAACTGGATTGAGATAAATAGCAGAAAGAAGGGCTTTGGTTTCCAATGACTCGATAATAGCACCCGTTCTTAATTGTTCCACTGAACGCTCATGGGATTCATCCATCTTAAATAAATCAAATGCCCCTTTCTCAGCACAGCCACCAAATCCTATTAATAGACACAAAGTTAAGATAGAAAATCGCATATCACTCCTTTTTGGGTGTTCTTAGACGCTATCTTAACAAAATTTCAATGATAGTTGACTATAATAGCTTTAATTTTACTAAAGGTTGTGATTTTTGAAAAAACGTTTGGCAGTTGCTTTTACTGGACCTTCCGACAGCGGTAAGACAACATTAATTTTGAAAGTAGCACGGAAGCTCATTCATGAGTATCATTTACACGTCGCCATTATCAAAAATGATCCCAAAGATAAAGCGCAGTTCGATGTTCCCGGAAAAGATAGTTATAAGTTTAGCGATACAGGTGCTGAAGTGGTTGTCACCTCTCCTACTCGAACTACCCTCTTTTCTCAACGACATAAAGAGCTTGATGAAATTATCACTTTATTTGGTGAATTTGATATACTCCTTGTGGAAGGGCTCAAAAATCTCCCCCTCCCCCGTATTAGTATTTTTAGAGATTTTATCGATACCGATTATTTCCCCTATATGAACGCCCTCGCCATTGATGAGACTATTCGTATTGATGATTATAATTTACCCCATACGATTGATATACTTGATCTCAACAATGCCGATAGCGTTATCGACTGGATATTAAAAAATGCAAAGGTGCTCCCATGAAAGAAATTTTAGACGCTATACAACGTAGTGCAATCCGTATTAAACAGGCTATTGATGTCAAAGACATTGGTTATTCACAAGAGCAAAACAGCTCTGGGGAAACTCAACTTCAACTGGATATTCAAAGTGATATGATTATCGAGGAAGAACTTAGTCAAGTTGTTGGTGTTCATACTATTGCTAGTGAAGAGAAAGAACATCCGATGATTCTGAATGAAAAAGGGCACTATTTTATCGCCTTTGATCCTCTTGATGGTTCCTCTCTCGTTGATGTTAATCTTAGTGTCGGTTCTATTTTCGGAATTTATGAAGGTGAATTTATTGGTAGTAAGATGATAGCTGCGTGTTACGTCGTTTATGGCCCTCGTGTAGAGCTAGTATTTGCCCACGAGGGAAAAGTTAAACTCTATCTTCTCCAAGAGGGTGAATTTGAATACGTCAAAGAGATTCATTTGAGTGAAAAAGGGAAAATAAATGCCCCAGGGGGGACGCAACAATTTTGGTCTCCTTACCACAAAGCAATGATCGATTCGTTCTTTGCTCAAGGGTATCGTTTACGTTATTCAGGGGGAATGGTTCCTGATTTGCACCAAATTCTCCTTAAAGGGGGGGGATTATTTAGTTATCCCGGAGCGACCGATAAACCAGAGGGGAAATTACGTCAACTTTTCGAGGTATTCCCGTTTGCCTTTATTTTTGAAAAGGCTGGCGGTGCCGCAATTAATGGAAAAATGAGAGCATTAGAGATTGAAACCAAACATGTTCATGATACCTCCCCTTGCTTTTTTGGTTCCAAATACGAAATATCGGTAGTCGAAGACATTTATGCACGAAACTAATGATGTTTACGAAGCAAAACTTGATGAAGCAAAAGAATCCTTGGATAAGTGCCAAACCTCCAAAGGGGTGGAAAGTTGCTTGAAATGTCCGCAACTTCTTGAATGTCCTACCCGAACTCTCTACGTCCGAGCCGTATACGAAAGTATGTCCAAAGGGGCGACGGGCGGATTTGATTTTTAAAATTATTTAAATAAAAACGTCTCTCTTATGGGACAGAAAAAAGGAGAAATTTTACGTGAGAAACTACATTACAACCCCTATTTATTACGTCAATGGTGAAGCTCATATCGGTCACGCCTATACGACTTTTATTGCCGATACTCTTGCCCGCCACTCGCGTCTTTTGGGAAATGAAACCTACTTTTTGACAGGAACCGATGAACACGGTCAAAAGATCGAAGAAGCCGCTAAAAAATTAGACAAACCAACACAGCAGTTTGCCGATGAGATTAGTGCCACATTTAAAAAACTTTGGGATGAGTTTGATATTAGTTACGATCAATTTATCCGTACGACCGATGAGAATCATAAAAAAGGGGTTCAAGCTGCCTTTTTAAAAATGGTCGAAAAAGGGGATATTTACAAAGATTTTTATGAGGGAAACTACTGTGTCAGTTGCGAAACATTTTTTCCCGAGTCTCAACTTATGGAGGGGGGATGTTGCCCTGATTGCGGACGTGCTACAAGTATTGTAAAAGAGGAGAGCTATTTCTTTCGCCTCTCCAAATACGAAAAACCATTGATGGAGTATTACGAAGCCCACACTGATTTTATCCTCCCAAAATCACGCCGCAATGAAGTCATCAGTTTTGTCCGTGGTGGACTGCATGATCTCTCTGTTACTCGTACGAGTTTTAATTGGGGGGTACACTTACCAGAATCGCTCAATGATCCCAAGCACGTCATGTACGTTTGGCTTGATGCCCTTATGAACTACGTTACTGCATTGGGGTATGGTGATGATGAAGCATTGATGGATTTTTGGCCAGCTACAACACAACTTGTCGGTAAAGACATTCTCCGTTTTCACGCCATTTACTGGCCCGCATTTTTGATGAGTTTGGATTTACCCTTGCCCAAACATATCGGTGCTCACGGGTGGTGGACACGTGATGGGGAGAAGATGTCCAAGTCCAAAGGGAATGTTGTTGATCCACGAGAGGTTGCCAAACATTACGGTGTGGAAAATTTCCGCTATTTTATGATGCGTGAAGTACCGTTTGGACAAGATGGGGATTTCTCTCAGCGTGCCCTCATCGATCGAATGAACTCCGATTTGAGCAACGATTTGGGAAATCTTCTTAACCGTGTTATTGGTATGTCCGAAAAATACTCCGATTTTGCTATTGACAGTGTTAATGTTCTCAAATATCATTCCAAAGAGATCACCGATGCCCACGTTATCATCGATATCCTCCCTGAACTTTTTAACGATTTGCAACTTCACCGTTATCTCGAAGAGCTTTGGAAAATCTTTACGATTGGCAATAAAGCAATCGAAGAGCACGCTCCATGGGTCAAAATCAAAGAGGGGCGTGTTGATGAAGCTCTTGCCACCGTTGCTCTTGTTGCCAATCTTCTTGCCAAAGCATCCCTTGTTCTTCACTGTATTATGCCTCACACAACAGCTACGGTTGCTGATGCTCTTGGATTTGAGATCACCTCTACTAGCTATACCAATTTGATTGTAAATAAAGAGCTACTTAAACCCTTTACTATCAAAAAAATTCCCCCTCTTTTCCCTCGTGTTGATGAGCCATTAATGCAAGAAGCTCCAAAAGCGATGATTGAAGTAGCGCCCATCGTTATTGCTGCCCCAAAAATGGAAGATAAAAAAGAATCTACCGTACCATTAGAGGGACTTATCACTATTGATCAGTTTTTCCAAACGTCACTTAAAATAGGGACGGTACTGCACGCCCAAGAGGTACCAAAAAGTTCTAAGTTGCTCAAACTTCAAGTCGATTTAGGGGAAGAGACACCTCGTCAAATCGTTGCAGGAATTCGAGAATATTACAGTGCCGAATCGCTTATAGGGACACAAGTGTGTGTTGTGGCCAACCTCAAGCCAGCCAAGCTAATGGGGATGCTCTCTGAGGGGATGCTCCTTGCGGCCAAAGATGCTGATGGACTCTCCCTTATCCGTCCTGAAAAACCACGAAGCGTTGGAAGTAGCATTGGATGAGACTTGAAAATATCCTTGCGCTGACCAAAGGGACGCTCTACAGTAATCCTCATGTCAGCTTTTTTGAAACCATCGCCTTTGAGGTTTCAAAAGTAAAGCGAGGATCTATTTTCATTGCCCACAATCCTGCTGATATTCCTGAAGCGTTGAGTAGCGGTGCGTATGGAATACTGTTTGATAAACCAACTCAAATTGCTGACAGTGAAGTAGCATGGATAAAGGTCAATAATCTTGATGAAGCCCTTAAGCGACTGTTACGTTTTTACTTGCTTGAAAAAGAGCTTCGTGTTTATACGTGTGACCCTATTTTATTGTACCTTGCTAACACTGTCTCCACCCCCTCCAATGTTTGTGCCATTGATGGGAATGTCGCTCAAGTGTGGGATAAGCTGGGGACATTAGCCAAAAATTCCATTGTCCTTTTTTCCCCCCTTTTAACCGATTCAGAAATATTTATAGAGACACAGCCTTTTCCCCAAGCACCAAAAAATACTATTACAATTGTCGAACATACCCTCTTTGAAACCTCTTTCATTTATGAGGATATTTTTTATGAGAGACAACTGCTCTCCCCTTTTTTCATCCCCCATCTGGAATTGCTCCTCTTTTTTTACACGCAGATGCAGATCCCTTTTCAGATTAAAAGTTTTGCAAAGATGGGGCATTTTATCCCTGTTTTTACGAATGATCGATTGGAGGTAAAAGAGTTTGGAAGTAGTGATCACGTCGTGATTTTCGAGCCCTTACTTGAACTTATTGAAACGCAGATGGATTTTTTGGAGGCGGAGGCTTCGTGGGGGAGACGACTGTATATTTTGCCAAAAATACTCAAAACACCCAATACTATGGGGGTGGAAAACATCCACTTTTACGATGATCCCAAAAAGATAGTTACTTTATTGCAAGAAAATCCGTTCCATTTTGCCCTTGTTGCAGGAGCAGAGAAAACGATCCTAAATCCTCCACGCCCCAAAATGCAACAGTTGGAGCTAGAGTTTTAGCTTAACACTTTACATCAAGAATAAGAAACCGTAAATACTGCATCCCATAATCGACGTAAGGGTTAATGATGCAAAGATCCATTTTCCCATACGACGATGTTTCCCCATCCCCTTTATCCCCTCGGTCAAATAGGTGCGATAGGATGAAATGATAAGGAATATCCATCCCCCAACAGCTAGTAAAGCGATCAAAATATGTACCCCCAAAAAGAGGAGTAAAAAGTCATACGATAGCGAAGACATTTTGACATATTCAATAAAGCCCCCCTCAACACGAACCCCCACTTCAAAGACAATAACCATAAGGAGAGTTAACCCCAAAATAGCTATTTGTGAACGGTAATGAAGGGGAATATTCCCCACAACGGCTTGACGAATGGAAAACCCCAATAAAAGAGGGAGTATGGCAAAATAGAGGGTTACGACATCCATATACAAGGCGGCACGTGTCCCCAAAAAACCTGGTTCAAAAAACATTTTCATCCTTTAAAATTAATAACAGCATTATAGGCAAAGTTTACAATTTTAGAAGAGAGGGTTATGCTATAATTTCGAAAATATTTACCCAAAGGATCTTCACGTGCTAAGTGATCGCGTTAATACCCTCTCCGAATCCATTACCATAGCTATCTCAACCTTGGCACAAGAGCTAAAGGCGCAAGGCAAAGACATTATCAGTTTTTCAGCAGGTGAACCCGATTTCGATACACCGCAAGTGATCAAAGATGCCGCTATCAAAGCGATTAACGACGGCTTTACCAAATACACTGCTGTAGATGGTATCCCTGATCTCAAAGCTGCCATTGCTCTAAAGCTTAAACGGGATAATGGGCTGGAATATAAACCTAATCAAATTATTGTCAATAATGGGGCAAAACACTCTTTGTATAACCTTTTTGCATGTACCATTCAATCGGGTGATGAAGTAATTATTCCAGCGCCTTACTGGGTTACCTATCCTGAATTAGTACAATACTGTGGTGGCACGGTTGTTGAGATTATGACGGACGATGTTACAGGGTTCAAAATCACCCCCGAGCAACTCAAAAGTGCCCTAACTCCTAAAACCAAGATGGTTATTCTTACTTCCCCATCCAATCCTACAGGAGCGGTTTATACTCGTGATGAGTTAATCGCACTGGGAAAAGTATTAGAAGGGACAAACGTTCTTGTTGCGAGTGATGAGATGTACGAGAAACTTATTTATGATGGCGAATTTGTCTCAACAGCATCGGTTAGTGATGATATGTTTGAGAGAACCATCACTATCAACGGCTTGAGTAAGTCTGTTGCGATGACAGGATGGCGTTTTGGATATATGGCAGCTGCTAATACCGAAATCATCCAAGCAACCAAAAAACTACAAAGCCAAAGTACCTCCAATATCAATAGTATTACCCAAAAAGCGGCAATTGTCGGACTCAATGGTGAAGCCGATAACGATATTGAGGCAATGCGAATTCAATTCAAAGCACGTCGTGATGAAGCGGTCAAACTCATCAACGAGATTGATGGTCTCTCTGTCCTCTCTCCAGCGGGTGCTTTTTATCTTTTTGTTAATATCAAAGCGATCACTACCGATTCTATGGCTTTTTGTAAAGAGCTATTGGAAGAACAAGGAGTTGCTGTTATCCCTGGGATCGGATTCGGCTCAGACGGATATTTTAGATTTAGTTTTGCAACGGATATGGAGAGCATTCGACAAGGGATTAAACGCATTGCTACATTTGTCGCAACAAAAAAGGGTTAATCCCCTTTTTGTTTTATTGAATAGACTTTAAAGCTTCAATTACTTCATCAATATTTCCCAATGGCAAATGAACCTTCCACTCTGGATTCTTCGCATCACCACTCAAGGAGATTCCAATGCTCGCAACACTGTCACTCCCCTCACCGTAGGGCTCATCAATTTTGCTGATAGCAATAACCCCTTTTTTAGTACCCATCAAAGGTATCTCTTTGATAATGGCCGCAGATGAACTCATAAAAACTCCTCATAAATATAGATGAATTAGAGTTTATCCGATTTTCACTAAAGTAAACTTATTGCGCCGAACCTTGAGCTTGCGGATCATTACTATAGATAAAAGCGTACATTTTACGGTAGTAACGTTCATTGCGAGTACGATCTATGGCACTAAAATGGTGATAACGTCCTAATGTTTCCCACGAGTAGCCAAAGCTTTTCACTAAGTTGGTCATAATTTTATTAGCATGTTCCCGTTCATTCGCATCAATAAAATAGTCTTGTAAAATAGGGTTGGGATGATATTTATAATTAATTTGATAGGGTCCAAGATCAAGATTAACAATTCCACCATTAATCAACGCTTGCGCCTGAGCACTACACTCTTCGGGGGAATTACAACGAATAATATGACCATTAACTGCAAATCCTGCACTTTTTGCCCGAATAGCGTCATTATCATCATTAATACGTATCACATTTGGATTACAATTTCCATCTCTCTCTTTTAAACACTCACAATGCTTTATAGCATCCAAAACGATATCGGGCATACGCACACCAGTTGTATCCACATCACCACCCATTAAATGGGCAGAAGCGATAAGTAGAGCTCCTAGTTTTTTCATACGTTTTCCTTATAGTACTATTACAATAGTTTAGCTAGTTTTGCTTGAAGTTTCAGCCATAATTTATGTTCCATAAGGGGGAAGCCACTGTAGACTCCCCCTTTGGTGATACTTTTTGTAACACCAGAGCGGGCAGCTAGTGTTGTAAAGGGGGCAACACTTAAATGACCTGCGGTGGCACTTTGCCCCCCCATGACAACATTACGCCCCAACGTTGTCGAACCAGCAAGACCCGATTGGGAAACCATAATACAATGCTCCCCTACGATACAGTTATGTCCAATTTGGATAAGATTGTCAATTTTAGAACCCTGCTTGATCTGTGTTGAACCAAATACAGCGCAATCAATTGTTGTGTTCGCCCCTATTTCAACATCGTCTTCGATAATAACATTCCCATTTTGGTACAGTTTAATATGCTCACCCATCTTGGTATGGGCGTATCCGAAACCATCACTTCCGATGACACTTCCTGCATGGATCATGACATTATTCCCAATAATAGAGTCTCGATAGATAACGACATTGGGATAGAGGATAACATTATCACCAATTGTGACATTCGTTCCAATATAGACACCGCTCATAAGTGTACATCCTGATCCAATTTGTGCCCCATTTTCAACATGTGCTGTAGGATAAACCGTTGAGTTTTCCCCAATAACAGGAGAAAGAGCACTGCTTTGTATCGGTTTTGCAAAAAACTTAGAGAGATGCGCCACCATTAAGTAAGGCTCATCACTACAAAGGGGAATGCACTCTCTTGGAAGTAAATAGGCTTTTTTTGAGGGGAGAATAACGGCAGTGGCTTGGGTGCTTTCCAAATCTTTTTCATATTTGGAGTCGGAGAGAAAAGAAATTTCTCCTGCAACAGCATCCTTAAGGGTATTAATCCCCGTAATTTCTACTGCACTAAAATCCACTAGCTCAAGTGCCAAATGCTCCGCAATATCATGAAGCGTCACTTAACGCTCCATTGCGACAGAACCGCTTCGGACAATTTCTTTGGGATGGAACCGTTTAATCGCTTCCAAAAAATGCCCAACACGCATCGGCTCATCAGCCACCATAACAATCATCGTATCACCACTAACATTGACAATTTTACCATTATAGGCATGCGCTAACGCTTCAATATCACCCAACGACTCACTAAGAGGGATTTTGACCATCGCCATCTCTTTTTCGACCAAATCTTCATGCTCATAAACTCTTAAAACAGGTATAAGCTTATGCAACTGCTTGATAATTTGTTCCACCACTTTGATAGAACCAGCAGTAACAATCGTAATGCGTGAGTATTTTGACTCTGGGATAGGTGCAACGGTGAGTGATTCAATATTATACCCACGCCCCGAAAAAAGTCCCACGATACGAGAGAGGGCGCTAGCCTCATTTAAAACAATAACGGAAATAACGCGTCGTGCTTGCTCCATTATTTCTCCTTATATTCTAACATCATATTGAAAAGCGATCCGCCCGCAGGAACCATCGGTAAAACATTTTCAAAACGGGCAACAACTACATCAATAATGGCAACCACATTTTTTTCTACGGCATCTTTGAGGGCTGCATCAAACTCCTCTTTTGTCGTGACACGGTACCCAATACCACCGAAACTCTCCGCAAGTTTTACAAAATCGGGTTGAATAGAGAGATCGGTTTCCGAATGGCGTTTGTCGTAAAACATGGTTTGCCATTGACGCACCATCCCTAGAAAATTATTATTCAAAATAATATTAATAACAGGAAGTTTATATTCAACCGCTGTCATGAGCTCTTGAATATTCATCAAGATAGAGCCATCCCCCGTGATATTGATACTCACGCGATCCATATCGGCACGTTTCGACCCAATTGCCGCTGGAAAACCGTACCCCATGGTCCCTAGTCCACCTGAACTGCTCCATTGACGTGGACGGCTAAAGGGGTAAAATTGTGCTGTCCACATTTGGTGTTGTCCGACATCGGTGGAGATATTGGCATCATCACCCAGTAGCTCACCAATGCGTTGAACAACCCATTGAGGCTTAAGACGATCTCCCTCTTCCTTGTAACTTAAAGGGTGCAATTTATTAAAATTAGCAATGGTATTTAGCCAAGGTTGGTGGCGTAATGGATCCACTTGCTGCGCTGCCAAGGGGATCATTGCTTCTAAAACATTTTTTACATCCCCCACGATAGGAAAATGGGCAGTAACTAGTTTTGAAACACTAGCGGGATCAATATCAACGTGAATAATTTGAGCATTTTTGGCAAATTCTGAAAGCTTTCCTGTAACACGATCATCAAAACGAGCACCCAATGCGATCACTAAATCGGTCTCGGACATCGCCATATTCGCTGCATACGAGCCGTGCATCCCCAACATAGAGATTAGTAACGGATCAGAATGATGAAGGGTACCTCGTGCCATAAAGGTTTCAACAGCTGGGATTTGGGTCATCGTCGAAAATTGACGAACAAGATCAGAAGCCCCTGAGCTTACTACTCCCCCACCAAGATACAAAAGGGGACGTTTAGCGTGTGCTATTGCCTCAACCGCTTTTTTAATTTGGCGCATATTCCCCTTGACGGTAGGCTTATAGGTCTCTAACTCGACCTCTTTGGAGTAATCAAACGTTGCAATTTGTGCCGTTACATCTTTGGGAATATCAACATGAACAGGCCCTGGACGACCTGTACGTGCTAGATAAAACGCCTCTTTTAGAATTCGGGGAAGATCTCGGGCATGAGTAACTAGATAGTTATGCTTCGTACAAGGGCGACTTATCCCTACGGCATCCACCTCTTGAAATGCGTCGGTGCCAATAAGGGACATAGGTACTTGTCCACTAATGACAACAAGGGGGATAGAATCCATATAAGCATCGGCAATTCCCGTAATGGCATTGGTGAATCCAGGGCCTGACGTAATCATTGCTACTCCGACTTTACCCGATGTTTTAGCATACCCCTCAGCAGCATGAACCGCTGCTTGCTCATGACGTGTCAAAATATGCTGAAAAGCACTTTGTTTGTAAATCTCATCATAGACGTTCATGATCGCACCACCTGGATAACCAAATACTACTTCGACCTCTTCAGCCGCCAGTGCTTCGATAACCATTTGCGCACCGCTGATTTGCATGTTGTCTCCCTTTGCCTAATATTATGTAGTAACAGTGCTATAATTGGACGTATTATAGAAAAAAATAGCTATAAATTACGTTAAGTGTTCAATGTAGCCTCAGAGTAATAGTTTAGTGCTACCCCTTCACGCAATCCATCATCAATAACAAGGGCGTGCTCATACTGTAGCGTATCAAAGAGCATCTCCAGAATACGGATCCCTGTCATAATTAATTCTTCTCTTCCCACCCCCACATAATAAGCACGCATTGACGTATCCATCTCTATTAATGCATTGAGTATCTCAGAACAATCCTCTCTCATCAAAAAAGAGCCGTTAATTTTGTTCGCATTGTATGAGGTGTAACTCATCCCCATTTTGTATGCCACCATCGTTGTAGGGGTTCCTGCCGTCATCACCAAGGTTTTGGGAAGGGACACTAATGCCAAATCTTTGATATACGTGGCAATCATGGTGTGATAAAAAGTTAATTCTCTCTCCAAAATATCATTAGTGTGGGACTTTTCACTCAATGTTACAATTCCCAAGGGAAAACTTTTTGTATAAGAGTTGCTTTCTGAGACGACAGTAACTTCTGTGGATCCCCCACCGACATCAACAAGGATAAAATCATCCGAGGGAATATTAAGATGATACAGACGGTTAGAAACGGCTTTGAGTGTCAAGAGTGCCTCTTTTTCTCCATCTATTACATGAAATAAAATTCCAGTTTGTTCTTCTATTGTTTGGCGTATCATTTTTGAATTATGTGCCATTCGCATCGCTGCCGTTGTAATGGCTACTACTTCGTGCGAGTGAAAATCAAGCACCGCTTTAGCTTCCTCAATCGCATGAATAATCCGTTCCACTGCTGCTTTACCGATTTGTCCTGAATGATCTAATCCTTCGGCGGTACGAACAATTTTTTCAAAACTTTTTCCCCATTGCATTCCATCATACTCAATAAAACGGATTGTATTGGAACCTAAATCAATAGCAATCATCTTTTTTATCCAACACTTATATCATTAACAATCATCAAAGGACTCCATGACTCTAGGGAGCCTTCTTTTAACTCAGATATCTCCATTTGAGTTTCATATTTTTTAGAATAAAGGGTACAAAAGTAGAGAATATAATCATCATTTCCAAACATGGCAATATAATTTCTTATCCCTTGTTCTATATCAATAGCAGGTGCGTTCGAACGAATTTTTTGTTCAAGTTGTACTCCGTAGCATTGGGCAAAAACAGATCCTATTGCGGAATATTTGGACGTTATCGAAAAATAATACTCAAAATACTTCCGTAGTTCTTCAACCGATCCTTTTGCTGCATAACGTAATGCACTATCAAGAACGTCGTTCCACTTATTTTCAAGTTCTTGTGCCTCTGGCGTCTCATAAAGAAGTGGGTAGGAGGCAAGATACGAAAAAGCATTCAAAAAGTTTTGGGCATTAATAGCATCAAGAAAAAGATGTTTTACTTTCATTGTATCCAATATTTCATAGGCTTCATTACTGTAATCTGGAAAGTGAATTAAAATTTCACATATTTTTTTGACATTAGAAGTATCGCCTGATTGATAAAGTTTTAACGCTTGAAGATGTAATTTATCAGAATATGCAATCACTGCGTCATAATCAGAAAATTCTTTCAAGAAAGGATGATTTCGAGTTAAATCAAAAAATTTAACAAAATCGCGTGCTGCAATGACTTTCTTAAAATATTCATACAATCGTTTTTCCGAGAAAAGTTGCTGAATTAAAACAGTTTTTTCCGATATTCCTCTATACATAGAAAGGAGTGTTCTTGCTTTTTCCTCACCATTAGGCTCTACAATAACTTCTTGCGCTTTAGCAAATAATTTTCTCCAACGCACTTCCATTTTTCGATAAGGTTCTGAATCCTTGAAAGTTGTGTACTGCTTTACCATCGAATAGGCTAAAGGGAAACGTCCTTCTTTTATGTAGTTTTGAAATTGAGAATATTTTTCATAATCACGTATCATTTGGAGAATAAAAGCACTTTTTTTAGGAATTCCACTGAAAAGATCTAGTAACTCCTTAGCCTTCTCTTTTTCCCCTTTTTCAAGATAGAGCTTTACTCTAACAAGAAGATCTTCCCAAATCTTCTCCGCTAGTTCATACAACTTTGAATACTGTAAAATAGGATTCTCTTCTAAAATAGCATAAAATTCTTTGTACTCTCGGCGACGTAGCATCTCCATATAAACTTCCTGCTCACCAAATAAAGAATAGAAACGGACACTTCCTTGTACCGTTCCCACGGCAAGACGAGCACCACTCTCAACGAAAGCAAGAGAACTAACCTCTTCATTTTCCTTGATATAACGTTGACGTACCAATTCCATTGTTTGCATATCATAAAGACCGATGTATCCCAACTTCGTCCCTACAAACACGAATCGCTTATCAGCACTAATACACATTGTATTAATATCATCATTCATTTTTGCAGGACGTTTAAGCACTTTTCCAGTTTTAATATCCCAAATAATCAAATTCCCTTCTTTGTCCGCAGAAAGCAATCGGGCATTGGGTAAAAAAATCATGTTGACAATCACAGAATTATGACTTCTGAGCCTCAAAGGTTTCTTCATTGTCGCAAGATTTAGAAGATTAATGCTCCGATCAAAACTTCCCGTAGCGATCCACTGTCCATTATCACTAAAAGCAACTGCGGTGACAAAATCGGCATGTGGAGGCATTGTAAACGCCAAGCGAGCGGTTTTTATAACCCAAACAAACACCTTACCATCTTGCCCACACGTCACACAATATCGACTATTAGGATCAATAGCGACACTCTCAATTTCACCTTGATGTCGCCCTATTTGGTATAAGAGCTCCCTCTTTTCAACACTAAAAAGAGCCGCTTTATTTGTTTTAGGGATAAGAGAGATAGAATAATCCCCTATAAAACCAATATCAGCAACAAAGCCTGAAGTACGCTCGTGCAAAATATTACTTTTAAATCCCCCTACAATCTTATACTCTTCCATAGAAAGGATGCGAACAGTGGTATGTGAATCGATAATTGCCAAAGTACCATCTTTTAAAAGCTTCACCTCCAAAATAGGAGCTTTAATATTCAGTGATTTAACAATTTCCATATAGTTAATACTCCTTAGCTTTCTTCACTACTAAGATAACGATATTCATGTAATAAAGCACGAATTTGCGCTTGATGCTCTTCGCCTTTGGTTTCCAAATGAATTCGTACATTAGCATCTCCATAGGCTAATGAAGTGGAGGTACGATCGTATTCGATATGGACAATATTAGCATTGAGTTCTTGAAGCATACGTGTTAGCTGCATTAACGCCCCTGGTTTATCCATGAGGGTAACCGTCAATTTCATTTTTCTCCCCGATTTAATCAACCCTTTTTCGATGATAATAGACAAAAGTGTTACATCCATATTGCCACCACTAAGGACAACCCCAACTTTTTTACCTTTCAGATGGGGGAGTTTATTATGAAGCAGTGCAGCTACACCCACTGATCCAGCACCCTCAACGACAAGTTTTTGACGCTCCAGTAAAAACAAAATGGCATTGGCAATTTCTTCTTCATCAACACCAATAAAATGATCTACACACTCAACTATATATCCAAGGGTTATAGGAGAGGTGTCACGCACGGCAATTCCATCAGCTATGGTTCGTACACTGAGACTATCAATTACTTTTTTGGCATGATACGACTCTTGCATCGCAGGAGCACCCAAGGCGCTTACCCCAATTACTTCAATGTGGGGAGCCATTTGTTTAAACACCGACCCTATTCCTGATATAAGACCACCCCCCCCTACGGGAACGATCACAGCATCCAAATCGTTCATTGAGGAAAGCATCTCAAGCGCAATAGTCCCCTGCCCTGCTATTACTTGCTCATCAATAAATGGATGAACAAAGAACATCCCGTTTTGTTGACCATATTCACTCGCATACCCATACGCCTCATCATAATTAGTACCTGCTAAAATAACTTCGGCTCCATAATAGCGAACACCATTAATCTTTGTCAACGGGGTTGATTCTGGCATAACAATAAGAGCTCTAATTCCAAATATCTGTGCTGCCATTGCAATACCTTGCGCATGATTTCCAGCACTTGCAGCAATAACCCCACATCTACGCTCTGAC